>JAMOMM010000029.1 GCA_027067085.1 Hyphomicrobiales bacterium | reverse complement strand
CCTCAACAGGCCCTTTGGTGAAATCAAAGCTTTGGCGCGGTGAAATGTCTATGTCTGTTTTTGTATCCGTCATAGTTGAAAATATAATTCAAAACCAATGGGGCTGCTATCTAAAACACGGTGCCTAGGATATTTTTTCCACAATTTGGAGCGTTTGTAAGCGACGGAATTAGCCAGCTGGTGCGTATTGACTAACAGAGGGAATAAGAAACATTCTGTTTGACAGAACCGAGTGTAAGTATCAAAGGAAGATAAAATGAGGGAAATACTAAAACAGCCAATGTTGGCGATTATTGCTACGGCAATTGGTTTTTCACCAGCAATGGCGCAAGATGATCGCGAATTGATTAAGTTACCAGTTAAACAGCAAAACCTTTTGTTAGCTGAAATGCGAGGGTTGCTTGAAACCTTTGATGACATGCTCGGTGCATTGGCTGAGGGTGACATGAAGAAGGTTAAATATATAGCTGATTACGAACTTGGGTTTGGTCATGTGCGATTTAAGAAAATGCTAGAATCTGGCATGCCTGAAAGTGAAGTAGCAGAGCAACGCCGTGAAATGCTCAAACGACGTAAAAGTGGCGGTGGTCACGGTGGTGGACAAGGCGGCGGCCAAGGTGGCGGCGGTATTTTTGGCCAAGGTGTTGGGCGCTTTATGCCACCTGAAGTGCGCGAATTGGGCCAAGCAATGCACCAAAGTGCAGGCGATATATCAGTAACGGTTAGTAAGATAAAAGGCGAGCCAACCGTTGAGGACTACAAAGCGATTTTGACAGGTCTGCAGGCAATGACCAGCACGTGCCGTGCTTGTCATGTGTCGTACAAAGTTCGATAAAAAACACCGCGCACTCGTGGGCGAGTGCGCGGTGCTCAAGTGGCGTCATGCGCAATGCTGATGGATCGATCAGATGATCGCTCCTAGTAGGTCGTGACCGATAGGTTTAATGCCCCCAGAAAACCGATCAGTGCAGCCCTAACTAGAAGGCAGAGCCATCAGCGGGCATGTGCTCACTGTACGATAAGCCTTGCGGCTTGATTTGTGTGTGGCAGTCTGGGCAAACCGTTGCCGCCAACAAAACATCTTTTTCAGCATTGCTCAATGATGGGTCAACCATCAACGCGCCAAGCTGAAAGCCCAATTTTTGATGGCTGTGATTACAACCTGCATGTGCTGTGGTTGCGTGTGCGGGCGCAATGCCCAATCCAACAACAGCGCTTGCTGCAATGCCTGCAATGCCAGTTGCTAAAACTGAACGACGTGAAATTTTATGATCCATAAAATATCCTTTCAAAGTTGAGATGAATACAGGGGCGTTAAACCCAAGTTGAAACCGCTAGGCCAAGGCCCGTTGGCGCAATACCCGTGCCGCATGTTGGGCAGGACGCTGTTTTAATCGCATGGTTCTTAACCGCGTCATCAACCTCAGGTGAAGCAATAAGGGTTGAAAGCTTATGGCCAAGCGCATGGTGGTTATGGGCGCAAGCGGCATGGTTGCCAGCGTTATGTTCAAGTGAAGTTGCACCAGCGGTGCGCACGCTTGATTTGGCAAATGCACTTGTAGCAGTAGCGCCAAAGGCAAGGGCTGCGGCACCTGCTGCAGTTGTTTTTAAAAGAGATCGTCTGGTTAGATTATTCATAGAGGGTATCCTTCTCATATTTCGATCACGCGAGATAAGTCTGGCGCAATTTGACAAGCGCTCCCCAAACCTAAGGCGGATGCCATCAAGTGTGTAAAGTGCGATTGCAATGCGATGTTTGAGAGTGTCCCTGCCGCGGGATCTGTTTCGTTCGCGCCTGTCTTGTTTATGCGAGGCGAATGCGTGGAGGGGCCTAAAGTTGAATTTTAGTTTGGACACACAACTGATCGTACGGCAAAAACGCCTATAGCCAGAAATGCATAAAAGCCCAAATCGTCCCCACGGTCGGTCTCTAACCACAATATATGGTGTATGAATGCCATATTCAAGTAATTTAGACCAAAGGTGAATACCCCAGCGGCAAGTATGTTGAGAGATAGCGTCTTAACAATACCGCTCTGGTCCCACATATTGCGCCACACTATAGCGATCGCCATGGGCAAACCCAACAGGCAATATGGCTTCGATCTCAGTAAGATTCTCCGGCGTTAAAGTAATATCAGCCCCGTTTGCATCATCGGTTAAATTTTTACTCGTGCGCGTACCAGGAATGGGGATAATGTGATCGCCTTGATGCAACGTCCAAGCAATAGCCAAGGCGGCCGGTGTCCAACCATTTTTATGGGCATAGTCGCGAAAGCGGTTTATCGCCGTGACGTTGTAGCCATAGTTTGGTTCTTGAAACCGTGGTTGGTTTTTACGAAAATCTGTATCGGGCAAAGCTGCTGGATCAGGCATTTGATCTGATAACATGCCGCGTGCCAAAGGTGAGAAGGCAACAAAGGCGGTGCCAAGTCTTTTACATGCTTGCAACATGCCAAGCTCGGGCAGGCGAGACCATAGTGAGTATTCGCTTTGAACCGCCATCACATGATGGATGGCGCTGGCGCGTTCTAATGAAGATGGTGAGATTTCTGAAAACCCAAACCCGCCAATTTTGCCTTGCTTGACAAAGCCAGCCAAAGTTTCGGTCACATCTTCAATCGGGCGATCTTGCTCGCGGCGATGGATATAAAACAAATCCACAAAATCGACATTTAGTCGTTTGAATGAGTCTTCTAAACACTGGGCTAAGTATTCAGGTGAATTATCAAAGCATCGTGTTGGCTGAGTGCGAATGCCTGCTTTGGTGGCAATCTTAAACGCGTTGGGATTGTTTTTTACAAAGCTGCCAATGGTGCTTTCACTCACTCCATTGCCATACATATTGGAGGTATCTAAATGATCGACACCAAGGTCTAACGCGGTCTTTAACGTCTCGTGCGCTTCGGCTTCATCTGTCTTGCCATAGAAGCCTGCAAAACTCATACAACCTAATCCAACACTACCCACTTGTGGACCAAATTTGCCTAACTGTCTTTTTTGCATAACTTTGTTACCTTGAAATTATAAGAAACGGTTGTTTGAGAAGTTGGCACATAGTTTTTGCAATGTCATTATTTGCTATAAAGGATTATGGCTGTTTATCATTGGATACTATAAAGTCGAAATGTAAAAATCGTTTTGGAGTGAGTATGTCGTTTTTAAAATTGGCAGGTATTGGTGTTGTAAGTATTTTACTGACAACTAGTACTCTTGCTCAAACCAGCGCTCTCGCTCAAACCAGTACTGGGCCGCTTGACCCAAAATCAAAAGCCTATCAAAAGCAAAAATCCATTGCCAAGCGTGACTACCTAAATGGCGTGACGTTTTTTAAGGCGCAAAAGTGTGGGCCAGCAATTGAAAGTTTTGATAGAATCCTCAAGTTCAAAAGCGACTATGCACCAGCGTTAAAAATGCGTGGCATTTGTTTGTTCACTGTTAAGCGTTTCAATGAAGCGATTGATGATTTTAATGCTGTCTTGACGGTAAAACCAAGCGATGCACAATCTTTAAGTTATCGCGGTGAAGCTTACGAAAATATTGGCTTGTTTGATCGTGCCCGTGAAGATTATAGCCAAGCCATCAAAATAGCCCCAAAAACTGTTTACCCGTATTATTTACGCGGCCACTCTTACGCCCAATCGCTGATGTTTTCATTAGCCATCAAGGATTTTAGTGTTGTCGTCAAAGCACAGCCTAAAAATGATGCGGCGCGGTTGTTTCGTGGTATGGCAAATTTTAGGGCCAAAAAGTATCACGCCGCCATCAAAGATTTTGACAGCGCTATTGGGATGAATCCAAAAGTTGGCTTGGCGTATTACTATCGAGCAAAAACAAAACTTGCTATTGGGCTGGTTGAGCAGACTCTGGCCGATTTTGATAAGGCATGTGACTTATCAGCAAAACCGTTGGTGTTAAGTTGGCAGAATATTCTAATAAGCGAAGGTTTGCTAAAATCAAGCGCAACGGGCCCAAGCGCCACAGGCCCAAGCGCCACAGGCCCAAGCGCCACAGGGAAGTGTGATATGGCAACAAAAAAGGCTCTTGCAGCGTGTGCAAAAGCCCAATGTCGTCTTGTTCAATAAAAGCCTTAGCCAGCCGTCTGTTGATTGTGCTTACGCGCCATAAACTCTTTTGCTGTTTCAACAGCAACCGCAGCATCACGGCAATAGGCATCAGCGCCAACAGCCTTGGCAAATTCTTCATTTAACGGCGCACCACCAACAAGAACGGTGTAATCATCACGGATACCTTTTTCGATCAACGTATCAATGACAACTTTCATATATGGCATTGTTGTTGTCAAAAGGGCTGACATGCCCAAAATGTCGGGCTGGTGTTCTTCTATCGCGGCAAGGTAATCTTCAACGGGGTTGTTGATGCCAAGGTCGATAACTTCAAAGCCGGCCCCTTCCATCATCATGCCCACAAG
>JAMOMM010000028.1 GCA_027067085.1 Hyphomicrobiales bacterium | reverse complement strand
TTCCAGATCAGTTAAAGCATGTGAGGATAATAAAACAGCGGTGCCACCCGCAGCTAAATCATCAACAATATCGTAAAATTCGTGACGTGAAATTGGATCTAATCCGCTGGTTGGCTCATCTAACAAAGCCAGTTTTGGTTTGCCCAGTAATGCTTGCGCCAATCCAATTCGTTGACGCATACCTTTGGAATAGGTGCCTATTTTGCGATCAGCTGCAAGGGTCAGGTCAACTCGTTCAAGCAGATGGTCAGCTTCTTTGGTTGGTATCGATTTTAAACGAGCAAAATGATGTAATTGTTCGCGTCCAGTTAAGGCATTATGAAATGCAACGCTTTCTGGTAGAAAACCGATAGCTTCGCGTGCATGACGTGAACCTGGTTGCTCACCTAGTACAGATATTTTTCCAGATGATATGGTTGTCAGCCCTAGGATCATTCGCATTAAGGTGGTTTTTCCAGCCCCGTTGTGGCCTAATAAGGCTAGTCGCTCACCAGCGTCTACTTGCAGGCTGACCCCGCCTACGGCATCAAGATGGCCATATTTTTTGGTTACATTTTCGATTAGTAAAGAGGTCATTTTTTGTCTGTCCACGCAGGTATTTTAGGATAAATTGGGCGCATAAGGGGGGCGCGATCAATAACACCGCCAGGCAAGGTGGCTGGAAATGCAGATTGTGACCAACGGATTAATTGAATGGCGGGAGAGCCGAGCAGGGACTTCGCGGCAGGTTGTGTCCACAAGACATGATCCATAATGTCATTGGGACGATACGCACTGTCGGCAATTCCGTTTCCGTCAAGATCAAAGGCGGCATGGTCAGACCAGTAATTGCCTTTGCCTCCAGCGCTCCAGTCGACCCACTTTGAGCCAACATATTTTACTTGGTTACGATTGCCGATAAAGGCGTTTTGTGACATTTCATTGCGTTCTGAACCGGCGGTGAAATGAATGCCAATACGGCATTTTTTAAATACATTGTTTATGAAGGTGTTCTTGTGGGCGTTGTAAATAAATACGCATTTATCTTTGACCTGAACAACAGTATTGTCTTTGACGATGCTTTTGTTGGTGTAATTCATCATAATCCCATGATTACGATCATTCATCGACAAATTACCTTTGATTAGAACATTGTCTGAAAACATAATGGCATAGCCAATATCGTTTTTGATGGAAATATTTTCTGATACAGTTGAGTTGTTTGCGTACATGTAATGAATGGCAAAGCGCAGGTTGCGAAACCGATTGCCAGTAAAAGTATTGTTTTTTGATGTATTGACGAATATGCCGTCACGTCCGTATTGCACATCATTGCCAATGACACGGGCGCCGGGTGCATTCCAAACATAAATTCCGTTACCACGATCATTGACGCGGTGGTCACGGCGACCTTTGATAATGTTGTCTTTAACTAGGGCGTTTTTTGTACCGTGAACATTGATACCAACCAGATTGTTTATCAGGTGATTATTACGTACCACACTGCGATCAGCTGTTTTTGCTAGTGTGATACCTGCATCCAAGCCGTTGCCGCCAGACCCTGAGCCAATTACTTTTAATCCTTGTACAGTTACATCTGGTGCATTTACCGTAATAACAGAACCCAGTTTACGACCATCGATTGTGGTATTGTTACCAACAAGTGTTAGTGGTGTTTTTATAATTATTGGCCCCATATAGGTGCCTGGTGACAGGCGGAGAATATCCCCCGCCTGTGCATTTTTTAATGCTTTTACTAATGCTGCGTCTGTTGGTGCCACAATGACTTCTGCTGCTTGAACAACAGATATTGGTAACATCAAGATACTCACTAAGAACAAACGTAACATAATAAAAACTTTCTTGTTTGCCTTAGGCGGGTTCAACCAGCATTCGACCGCGCATCTCCATATGAAGAGCGTGACAGAACCATTGACAATAGTACCAGTGAACGCCAGGGCGGTCCGCAGTGAAGGTAACTGATGCAGTTGCTTGTGGGGCAACTTCAAAAGCAATACCGTGATTGCCAAGGGTAAAGCCGTGGGTCAAATCATCGACATCATCTGTGTTGGTGATGTAAATAGTTACTTCATCGCCTTGCTTAACCTTGAATTGGTTCAAAGAGAAAGTAGGGGCTGAAGAATACATATAAACCCGTACCTTTTTACCATCACGGATGACTTCTTCTGAACCTTCTTCAAGGTCAACGCCATCGGCTTTTGCTTGCTTGGTTGCATCTTCCCAAGTTACATCATTGCGATCCCAAACATTAACCGGATTCACAATATCACGACGCACAATGATACAGTCATGTGGTTCAGCAAAGGTTGGACCATCGTGTACAACTTTTAATTTACCATCTGAAATATCTAAGAGCTGGTCATTTTCTGGTTTTAGTGGCCCAACATTCAAGAAGCGGTCTTTTGAAAACTTGTTGAGTGAAATAAGCCATTTTCCATCGGCCTCTTTTGTTTCGCCCATGGAGCTGTGGTTATGGCCTGGCTGATACATTACATCGGTTTTTTTAATGATTGGATCAACTTTTTTACCACTATAAAGCTGAATGGCTTTATCGATGTCCCACATCACCATTTGACTGTCGAGGAACAGTGTTGTGTAGGCATGGCCTTTACCATCAAAAGCTGTGTGCAGAGGGCCCAGACCCAGTTGAGGTTCACCAACAACAGCTGAACGAGGATCGGCACCATTAAAGACCGCTTCGAGTTTATCCCATTGGATAATTGAAACAGTTGGTGACAATTTACCATTAATCATAACGTATTTTCCATCGGGTGATGAGTTTACGCCATGTGGACTGTTTGGAATTGGAATATAGACGGTTAATTTCGAACCTTTTTTGCCGTCCAAAACTTTAACACCATTGTAAATTTTGTATTCTCCTGCTGCAACAGCAGCTTCAATACGGGCAATGTTAAAGACAACGACGTGGTCCATTTCGGATTCAGTCATACCTTCAAGGTCAACAGCGCCTTCGGAGTTATAGCTGGTCGACATCGCATACTTTCCCTGATAATCACAATCTGTATTATCAAGGTTGCCAGTGACAATAATCTGCCAAGCAATTTCCATGGTATCGCCATCAATCGCAGAAAATATTGAAACATAGTTTTCAATGTCATCCATATTTGTACCATCATTTACCAGTGGTACACGATGCTCACCATTGGCAAATATATAACCCGTACGTGGGAATTTTTGCGGGCGAAGACCATGGATATCTGATGCATTTGGAATTTCAATGATCTTGTCACATTTCATGACATCACAACGAACACGGGCAACGCGGGTGTTTGCTTTGTCGTTCATGAATATATAACGACCATCATAAGTCCCATCGGTAAATGACATATGGGGATGGTGAAGATCACCATTATGATATGTTTCCATACCGCGTTTTGCCAAAAATTCTTTGGATTCAGGCATTAGCCCTTCGGTAAGAATTTTCTTTGATTCATTCGTGTCGCCCCAACCAGTGGCTGAACATCGATTAAATACTGGCACACGCATTAGTTCGCGCATGGAAGGAACACCAATAATGCGTAACTCACCAGCCTGACCTGATGACCAAAATCCGTAATAATCATCTAATTTACCTGGAGCAACAGATCCTTCAGTGCCAGCTGCTACAGCAGGTTCTGACATTAAAGCGCCCCCGCCAACGGCAGCCATCGCACCAACAACTGCTGCTCCTTTAACTGGTCCGGTTAGGATGTCACGGCGTGAAATTCCCTTACCTTTTGTTTTGTTTTCAGACATTTTATTTCTCCTTTTGTGAAACTGAGGTTGTAATTGATATTGTTGCCGTTGAGTTGAGGCGGTTTGCCTCTTGAGTAAGCCCTTGAACACTGGCGGCTATTTTTGCTCGCCGTTTATCTTTGCGAATTACGACAGGGCACTTGCTGTGGTCTTGATATAAAACCTGACAATGAAGACAGGACAGGCATTCATTTGGATTGATTTCCCCAGTTGGATGAATGGCTTGTACAAAGCATTCGTTAGAACAGGTTTGGCAGGGGCTGCCGCATTCTTTGTATCGTTTTAACCAGTCAAACATCCGCATCCGCCCTGGTATGGCTAACGCTGCGCCTAATGGGCAAATATAGCGGCAATAAAATCGCTCGATGAATAAACCGATCCCAAGAACCGCTGTTGCAAACAGTATATAGGGCCAGCTGCGGGCAAATTTTAAAATAATGGCCGTTTTAAAGGGTTCGACTTCGGCAAAATGTTCGGCCATTGAAATAGAAGCCAGTGATAAACCAAACAGGCCAAGGAAGATGATGTACTTTAGGGGCCACAATCGTTCATGTAATCCCCACGGCAAGGTCCATTGTGGCACTTTGAAGAAGCGGGCAATCTGGTTTGTAAGTTCTTGTAAGGCACCAAACGGACACAGCCAGCCGCAAAACCCGCCTCTGCCCCAAAACAATAAAGTTACA
>JAMOMM010000027.1 GCA_027067085.1 Hyphomicrobiales bacterium | reverse complement strand
GATGCGCCCGCTAACGCCGACGGATAGGTGGCGACCAAATCATGGTCCATCGAGTGGCCCATAACGATAACGTTTGTCAGGCCTTCGGGCAGGTCATGCTCAGCCTCGCTATAATCGCGGGTATCAACACGAGTTTTATAAATCCAACGTTCGTCATAATCAGTTATGCCAACCAAATCTGCGCCGAACAATTTAGCCAGCTTTTTGATTTCGCCTGTCATTTCAGCTTGAACTTCAGGCGTACTGTCTGCGTCAACTTTGTCCGGTGAAATCGGTCCGCCTTCTTCAATCGCGGCTTGAAAGCCCTCGCGTTTTCCTTCATCACCCTTGCGCGATGATAACATCGAAGAAACCGCCCATGCCGCATTGCGCAAGGCTAAATCCTTTTGCCGAAACCCTTCGGCACGGCGGGGAGATATGGCAACGCGGTGGCCCTGAAAAAACGCATCGGTTTTCTTGGAATGGATTTTGTCATCCCAAAAGGCGCGGGTGAACATATCGTTGACTTGAGTGAAAGGAGTAAAATCATCGGTGGTCTCAATGCCTGCTAGTTTGTCGGACTCGGCATATTTCTCGCGCCACGCTTTTCGTTTAGCGTCAATATCATCAATATCAACGGCTGGCTGATTGCTTGGCCAATTGTTAGCTGTGGTATTTTTTGTCGTTCGTGTTGCTGGAGGCATTAGTTACCTTTGACTTTAACATAACGCCCGGGCGCATCTTCAATTGGTTTCAATTTGCCATCGCCCGGCACCCGTGCTTTGACCATTTTGCCTGACCGCTCGCCGATCCAATTTTTCCAGTCTGGCCACCACGAGCCTTTGTGCTCAACCGCTCCTTCAAGCCAGTCCTCAAGACGCGCTGGATTATCTTCATTTAGCCAATACTGATATTTGCCCGTCGCTGGGGGATTAACCACGCCCGCAATGTGGCCCGATCCTGCAACGACCAAACGAAGCGGCCCGCTGAAAAATTTTGATAGTTTAAACACCGAAGGCAAGGGCGCGATGTGGTCCTCACGCGCTGCCAGATTATAGATAGGAATATCAACTTTCGAGAGATCGATTTTAACGCCACCAAGTTCCATTTTACCTTGTGATAAATTGTTTTCCAAATAACATTGGCGCAAATAAAACGAATGGTTGGCCTCGGTCAAATTGGTGCTATCGCCGTTCCAACACAGCAAATCAAACGCCATAGGTTGTTTGCCTTTGAGGTAGTTGTTGACCACATAAGACCACACCAGATCGTTCGAGCGCAGCATGTTAAACGCGGTTGCCATGGTGGAGCCAGGCATGTAGCCAATTTCAGCCATGTTTTTTTCAATTTCGGCAATCTGTTCTTCATCAACAAACACCAGCAAATCACCAGCATCTTCAAAATCAACCTGCGTTGTAAAGAACGTAACGTTGGCAATTCGTTTGTCGTTCTTCTTAGCCATATAGCCAAGAGTAGAAGACACGAGTGTCCCGCCAACACAATAACCAATAACGTTGATTGATCTTTCGCCCGTTGCCGCTTCTATCGCATCTAGCGATGCCAAAACACCTTCGAACATATAATCTTCAAACGACTTATCGCGTAGCTTTATATCTGGGTTGGCCCATGAAACGATGAACACCGTCAAGCCCTGCGCCACAGCCCATTTGATGAATGATTTTTTCTCGTTGAGATCGAGAATATAAAACTTGTTAATCCACGGCGGCACGATGAGGAGGGGCTTTTGATACACTTGCGGTGTGGTCGGCGCGTATTGAATAAGCTGTATCAGGTCGTTTTCAAATACCACTTTACCAGGCGAAATGCCCATGTTGCGGCCCACTTCAAAGGCAGAAAAATCAGTCTGGCGAATTTTACCGTCTTTGAAATCATCAGCAAATTGTTTGAGGCCATCGATCAAGTTTTGACCGTTGGTCTGCATGGTCAATTCAAGCACTTCAGGGTTAGTGAAGGCAAAATTGCTGGGCGACATTGCGTTGGTCAATTGCTCAGCATAAAACTTTGCTTTTTTGCGGTTATGCTCGCTGACATCTTCAGCCTCATCAACAATGGACTGTGTCCAGTTGGCCGCCAATAAATAGGACTGTTTAAGATAATCAAAAACTTGCTTGTCTTGCCAGTTATGATCTTTAAAGCGCCGATCACTTTTAGAGTTGGTTTCGTCTTTTGACTCAGACTCGTGGTGGGCTATAAAATGATTGATAGATTGCGCCCATAAATTGCTTTGTGATTTCCAAAACTCCATTTGTAAATGCAGCATTTTATCAGGGTTGTGCGCGTAAGATGTCGCCAGCTCCACAATAGTCTTTTGCATGTCTTCAAACCCACCACCCATGCCGCCAGTACCTGTTGAACTGTTGGCGCTAGTGCCTAGCTTGCCTTCTTCAGTGTTGGCTGCAATGTCGGAAAATATTTTTGCGCCCGCTTCCATGGTTTCTTGCAATTGAGCAAGAAAAGCAGCGGGATCAGCAGCAAGTGGCCCTTGTGAACTACTGCCCTTATCTGAACTGTCCTTATCTGAGGGTTTTTTCGTCATTTTAAATCATCCTACATCTAAGGTCGGTATCCTACCATACGGATTAAATAGTTTCTATTATTTCCAAACCGCTTTATGCCTTTTTCTGAAAACTATCGAAACTGCACCATATTTCTAAAAAGATATAAACCCGATGATGAAAAATAAACAGTTCCACCGTATTAAACGCTTGCCCCCTTATGTGTTTCAACCAGTTGATGCACTGAAAGCCAGCGCGCGAGCGGGCGGGGCTGATATTATCGATTTGGCCATGGGCAACCCAGACCCTGAAACACCTCGCCATATTAAAGATAAGTTGATTGAAACCGTCAACAAGCCAAAGACCAATCGCTATTCAGCCTCGGCTGGTATTCCCGGTCTTCGCAAGGCGCAGGTTAAATATTATGCGGATCGCTTTGGGGTGAAGCTTGATGCCGATACCCAAGTCGTTGCAACGCTTGGTTCAAAAGAGGGCTTTGCAAATATGGCCCAAGCCATTGCCGAGCCGGGCGATGTGATTTTGTCGCCAAACCCTTCTTATCCCATTCATGCCTTTGGCTTTTTGATGGCGGGCGGTGTGATCCGTCAAATTCCTGTATCGCCTGACGATAAGTTCATGGATGCAATTGCCCGTGCCGTTCAATATTCAGTACCAAAGCCGTTGGCTGTGGTGCTTAATTATCCATCGAACCCCACGGCGCTGGTTGCCGATATTGAGTTTTATCGCGAGGTGGTGAAATTTGCTCGCAAGCATGAACTGATTGTTCTTTCTGATTTGGCATATTCTGAAATTTATTTTGACGGCAACCCGCCACCTTCTGTGCTGGAAGTTGAGGGGGCTATGGATGTTTGCGTTGAGTTTACATCACTCTCAAAAACCTATTCCATGCCTGGTTGGCGCATGGGTTTTGCCGTGGGTAATGAATATCTGATTGCAGCGCTCAAACGCGTGAAGTCATATTTGGATTACGGCGCGTTCACGCCTATTCAAGTTGCTGCTGCTGCAGCACTAAATGGTGAACAAGATTGCGTCGCCGATGTGCGCCAGCTTTATAAAGAACGCCGTGATGTGTTGGTTGAAAGTTTTGCCAATGCAGGCTGGGAAATTCCTGTGCCAAAAGCCACGATGTTTGCATGGGCACCTCTACCCGAAAAGTTCGCTCATTTAGGTTCTCTCGAATTTGCCAAACTCCTTGTTACAGAGGCAGACCTTGCCGTCGCGCCCGGCGTTGGCTTTGGCGAACAGGGTGATGGCTATATTCGCCTTGCTTTTGTGGAAAACGAACAACGTATTCGCCAAGCAGCGCGCAATGTCCGAAAGTTCCTTGAAAGTTCGTGAACGAACCTGCATAAGTGATTCAAATTTTTACAGTTTTTGATGTGGGACAATAAAATGCCAGATTCACTTAATACAAAACCACTCCGTTTAGGCATTGCAGGTCTTGGAACCGTTGGCGTTGGTGTCTTGGATATGTTGCGCGACAATGGTGATATGTTGGCCAAACAAGCAGGTCGTGAAATTGCCGTAACTGCCGTTAGCGCCCGTTCACGCAAGAATGATCGCGGTGGCCATGATGTTTCAGCCTTTGAGTGGTTTGATGATCCCGTTGAATTGGCAAAATCTGACAACATCGACACCTTTGTAGAATTAATCGGTGGAGAAGATGGCCCTGCAAAAGCGGCCGTTGAAGCAGCGCTAAAAGCAGGTAAAGATGTTGTAACAGCCAACAAAGCATTGCTTGCCCATCACGGCGCAGCGCTGGCCAAACTGGCAGAAGAAAACAATGCTTGTTTAAACTTTGAAGCGGCCATTGCTGGCGGCATTCCCATTGTTAAAACCATGCGCGAAAGTTTAGCTGGTAATGGCATCAAAAAAGTTTTTGGCATCGTCAACGGCACGTGTAATTACATCCTCACAAAAATGGAGAATGAACAACGCACTTTCC
>JAMOMM010000026.1 GCA_027067085.1 Hyphomicrobiales bacterium | reverse complement strand
AATTGTCATAAACACTTGCCTGAACAAAAAGGTTGCCGTGGCGCTGGCAATCAATGGCAATATTAAACCTGGATAAGTGTTGAGCAGGCCAAGGTTTGCGGTGATTTCATACGTTGGTAGAATGCGTACTTCAACGGGGAGCATAAGCGTGAGGAAAATCAGCCAAAAAGCTGTCATACGAAAACGAAATTGGAAGTAGACAATGGCAAAAGCAGAGAGAATCGAAATGGCAATTTTGCCGATGGCGATGCCCATGGCCATAATCAAAGAGTTCATCAACATGAGCCATAGCGGCGGGGTCGAAGCCATTTTCATGCCTTCGCCAAGAATGAGCGAATAGTTTTGTATCAATTGATTGCCAGGCCACAAACTTAATTCACCAGAAAAGAATGCTTCACCGGGGTGAGTAGAAGCAACGAAAGCTACCCATATGGGCAGCATGACGACGACAAGACCAGTGAGTAGAACAAAATGCTTTAGAAATGTGAGTAATTTGGAGTTTGAGGTCATGATTAATACTCCACTTTTCGCTCAATATAGCGAAATTGGATTACGGTTAGTACGCCGACAAAGGCCATGAGAACCACAGACTGTGCGGCTGAACCGCCAAGGTCTAACGCTTCAAAGGCATCTTTCCAAACTTTGTAAACAAGGATGGTGGTTGATTGGCCTGGGCCGCCAGAGGTTGTGGCGTGAATAATTGAAAAGGTTTCGAAAAAGGCAAAAACGATATTTACGACTAATAAAAAGAACGTGGTAGGTGAGAGCAGGGGAAAGACAATGCTTCGAAAGCGCTTGAACGGTCCTGCCGCATCAATAGCGGCTGCTTCGAGTAGTGAATTAGGAATGGCTTGTAAGCCTGCAAGAAAGAATAAAAAGTTGTAACTGATTTGCTTCCATGCCGCAGCAAACACAATAAGAATCATCGCATTGTTGCCGTTTAAGAAATGGTTCCATTCGTATCCCATTTGGTTGGCGGCATAGGCCAAAATACCAACTGTTGGGTTAAACATGAACCACCACAAAATGCCAGCAACGGCGGGTGCAACAGCATAGGGCCAGATGAGTATGCCTTGATACGCTGTTCGGCCACGAACCACGCTATCAGCAGCAATGGCGAGGAGCAACGAGAGGCCGAGAGATAATACAGTGGTGGAGAAGGCAAAAATTAAAGTGGTTTTGACCGAGGCCCAATAGAGCGGGTCTTCGAATAAAGTGATAAAATTATCGAACCAGACAAATTGAGTTTTGAGACCAAAAGGGTCTTGCACTAAGACGGATTGATAGACGGCCTGACTGGCGGGCCAAAAGAAAAATACGAACGTGATAATCAGTTGCGGCGCGATGAGTGCATAGGGCAACCATGGGTGTTTGAATATTACGTTTTTAGTGCGCATGAAATTGGGCCAACAAAAGGGAAAACAAAGAGGTTACCGCCGCCATCAATGATAAGAGGGCGACGGTTTACTTGTGAAGGTTCTAGGCCTTACTTATTTGCTTTTTCAAACTTACGAAGCAATTTGTTACCGCGTTCAACGGCGGTATCAAGCGCTTGTTTGGCGGTCTTTTTGCCAGACCATAAGTTTTCCATTTCTTCGTTGATAACATCGCGAATTTGCACGAAATTACCATAACGAAGGCCAGAAGAGGCAGCTGTTGGTTGGTTGAGGTTCAACTGCTTAATTGCGGTGTCTGTGCCTGGGGCTTTTTTATAAAACCCTTGCTTTTGAGACAATGCATAAGCTGCTTTAGTGATCGGCACATAACCAGTGACCTGATGCCAGTTTGCCTGAATTTCAGGTGATGACAAATGGGTCAAAAATTTGGCTACGCCTTTATAGCTTTCATCTTTTTTGCCGCGCAATACCCAAAGGGTTGCACCACCAATGATGGAGTTTTGCGGTTTTTTAGCAGCATTTGTATCAAGTGGCAGCATTGTTTGGCCGTAGTTGAATTTGGCCTGTTTGACGATTGAGCCGTAATAAGCAGATGAGTTCATCCACATGGCGCATTCACCAGAAGTAAACAAAGGTAAGCTGTCACCACGGCGGCCGCCATATTTAAAGATGCCGTCTTTTTGGCTATCGGCGATGCGTTGTAGAATGCCAGCAACTTTATCGTTGTTGAACGTCAGCTCAGTATCGAGACCTGCAAAACCATTGGCTTTGGTGCCTGTTGGCATGTTGTGCCAAGCAGAGTAGTTTTCGACCATCACCCATGATTGCCAACCAAATGAGAAGGCGCATTTTTGGCCTGCTGCTTTTAGCTTTTTGCCAACAGCGAACATTTCATCCCATGTGGTTGGTGGTTTTGCTCCAACTTTATCAAGCTGGTCTTTGTTGTACCAAAGCACAGGGGTTGAGGAGTTAAATGGCATTGAAAGTAAATTACCATCAGCCGTGTTGTAATAACTTGTTACCGCTGGAAGGTAAACTGAAGGATCAAATGGCTCTTTGGTATCGGCCATGAGTTGATACACAGGATAAACCGCGCCTTTGGCGGCCATCATAGTGGCGGTGCCCACTTCAAACACTTGTACAATATGAGGTTGTTTTTTGGCACGGAAAGCAGCAACAGCTGCCGTCATTGTTTCGGTGTAATTGCCTTTATATGTCGGAACCACTTTATATTCAGATTGTGATTTGTTGAACTTGTCAGCAATTTCGTTGACCAGATCATTGTTACGGTTGGTCATTGCGTGCCACCACTGAATTTCAGTGGCTGCAAGAGTTGGTAAAGCCATTGCGCCTAATGATGCAGCGGTTAGCAAGCCTATGGTAAGGTGTTTTAATTTCATTTTGTGTGTCCTCTCCTGAACAGTTTACAAGCGGGTGAGGACGAGGGAAAATTGAGGTGCCACACCCACAAGTCGCGTTTTTCAACTCCGCCCAGTCATTGAGCGTGAATTGAATGCCATCTGTGTGACACTCATGCGACTTTGGTATTAAAGGGGTGGATTGTGATTTTGTAAAGCTGCTTTTGAAATTTTTATTTCAAAACATTGTTCGTGTGTAAAGAATATAAGCAAATGGCGGCGGCGTTGGAGACGTTTAGGGATTTGATTTCGCCAGGCATGTCTAGGCGGGCCATGAGATCGCAGTTTTGGCGGGTTTTGTGGCGCAGGCCTTTGCCTTCTGCGCCCAGCACAATGGCGAGTGGTAGCGGAATATTGATGTCGCCCATGGCTTGATCTGCTTCACTATCTAACCCTATCAAGGTGAAATTGATCTTTTTGAGTTGATCCATAGCACGCGCCAGGTTTGTGACCTCAATAATGGGGACGTGTTCCATGCCACCTGATGCGGTTTTGGCCAAAATAGCAGAACCTAGCGGGCTGTTTCTGTCTTGGGTGACGACAGCTTGGACATTAAAGGCAGCTGCGGTGCGTAAAATCGCCCCGACATTATGGGGGTCTGTAAGTTGATCTAGGATGACGACCAATCCGTGTGGCTCAATATCGCGAATGTCTAACGCGGGTAGGGGGTATACTTTTGCAACCACGCCTTGATGGACAGCGTCTTTTCCGCAAATGTGTTCTAAATCGCGACCATTTAGGATTTCAAAATCGATTCCACGGGCTTTTGCCAGTGATTCTACTTTGTCAGCGGCGTTTTGAGTCACGTGAAGGGATTTAAACTTGCGCTTAGGGTTGTTTAGGCCAGCAATAACGCTGTGAAGACCATATAAAAGGTTGTCACCGCCCCCAGATTTGGTTTTTTTGTTGCCACCAGCGTTATGAGAAGGTCTTGTGTTATGATTTGGGCGGTGGTTTTTGAAACTATCACGGTTTTTTGGGGGAGTCATGGTGGATTAAACGCCTAAACGGTCTACAAAATTTACGATATATCTGCTTTTAAGCACGAATGAAGGGGCTGCGCTGTAAAAAAATGGTTAGAGTGCTGATTTGTTTACAAAATCATGTTGACAGGGCGGTCAAGTGCAAGCATAAAGCACTCCAAATCGGCTCGGCCTTTTGGCAGAGTGTTTTTTGTTGTGGAAATCGCATCAAAATTTGAGAATTTGGAGGGATGGCCGAGTGGTTAAAGGCGTCAGACTGTAAATCTGATCTCTCCGGAGTACGCAGGTTCAAATCCTGCTCCCTCCACCATTTTCTCAAAGTTTGTTGTGTGTTGAAGGTTAAGGATTGCTAAAGTTTCACGCTTTTGATCGTTGTGAGGCGTTTCGATAAAGTTTTGAATGCGGGTGTAGCTCAATGGTAGAGCAGTAGCCTTCCAAGCTGATGACGAGGGTTCGATTCCCTTCACCCGCTCCAAGTTTTGTTTAGCGGTTTTTAAGTACATTTAGGTTTCATAATTAAGGCATAATTGGAGAATTGAGTTATGGGTAAGGAAAAGTTTGATCGTTCCAAACCGCATTGTAACGTTGGCACAATTGGTCACGTCGATCACGGTAAAACGACACTGACAGCAGCGATTACGAAAGTAATGGCTGAATTGCAGGGCGGCGAAGC
>JAMOMM010000025.1 GCA_027067085.1 Hyphomicrobiales bacterium | reverse complement strand
CCAGCGGCTTTGAGTTCGGCGCTTAGGTGGTCGGCCCATTCTTGCCAGGTAAACGCACCTTTTTCGTGGAGTTTTATGGTCATGGCGAAGGCTTGGGCTTGCCAAGGTTCAGCAAAGACGGGGCCATCGTCATCGACTGGAATTTTGGGTAACTCATTAGCTAAAATATTTGCGGCATTATTGGACAAAATATGGCTCCCATAAGTCAGCGTGGACGTGGTCGTTTGGGTTTTTATCTGGCCCCCAAATGTCAGTGGCTTTGAAGCGCACGGTGTAGAGCCATTGCGGGTTTTCGCCTCTGTCGTGTAATTCTTTGTGGGCCGCATCATCGGGGAAAACATGAGCGCCGTGGACGATGACGATTTCGCCCGTGTGGCCGCGCAGATAGCGGGGTAGGCGGGTGTGGGTTGTGGGGTTGAAATTGCGGGTGGTGATTTGGTCACCGACTTTGAAGCGGGCCGCGCTTTGCGCTTCACGATTGGCAGGGCCACCACGGGCCAGCGTTGTGGCGACATTCTTTAAAGTGAGTTTTGTGAGGCCTTTGGTTTTTGCCGTTACGCCTTCATCAAGCAAATGGTTGCGGGCAATGAGTTTTTCTAAACCTGCGAGCCAAATTTGATAATAGCTAAAGCTGAGATAGTCTTGTGGTGGAATGGTTTCGCGGGCGTGGCGGCCGATGTCGATATTCCATAGGCCTAAGGGGCCAGTGGCAAGGACAAGGCCGAGAACGCGTGCCTCCCAATCTGCGTGAAAATGGGGTTCGTTCTGCTCCTCAATGACGGGGCCAAAGCCTTGCATGCCGCCTAAATCTTGTCCGCCGTTCATGCCTGCACCTCGCCAACGAGTTGGTCTGGATTCAAGGCATACCCTGTGCCGATCATTGAATTGCGGGTGACGAGTTTGGCCAGTTTTTCTTCGCTCCAGCCATCGGTGCCAGAGGGGCGTTGCGGGATTACAAGATAGCGCACTTCGGCGGTGGAATCCCAAACGGTGATTTCTTTGTCGGCTGATATTTCAACGCCAAAATCTTCTAGTACGCCGCGCGGGTCGATGACGACTTTTGAGCGATAGGGGGCTGATTTATACCAGATGGGCGGCAGGCCGAGCACGGGCCATGGGTAACAAGAACACAATGTGCACACCACCATATTGTGGACTGTATCGGTGTTCTCAACCGCGATCATATGTTCGCCTTGGCGGCCTTTATAATCTAATTCTGCGATGGCAGCGGTGGCGTTAGTAAGAAGCCGGGTTCTATATTCAGCATCACCCCATGCACGGGCAACAACAGCGGCACCATTGCGGGGACCGACTTTGGTTTCGTAGGTATCAATCAATTCGTTGACGGCATCGGTGTCGATGTAGCCTTTTTCGGTTAGCAACGTTTCGAGTGTGCGCACGCGTAACTCAGTATCTGAAAGGTCTGAGAATTCGCCATGTTCGTGTGAGTGATCGTGGGAATGACCATGTGAGTGATCGTGAGGTTTTGATGACATTTTGATTGCTTGTTTTTTTATACGGGTACACAGTTTGCTTTTTAAGAATTGAGAAGGCAATAGGAAAATGCAATTTGAGAACATAAAGGCGGTGGTGTTTGATGCTTATGGCACGTTATTTGATGTGCATTCCCCTGTTGGTAAAATGGTGGGGCGTGTGGGTGATAATGCTCAAGCGGTGTCTGATTTGTGGCGGTTAAAGCATGTGTCATATAGCTGGTTGCGTTCGCTGATGGGTGAGTATGTGCCGTTTTGGCAGGTAACGGGAGAGGCGCTTGATTATGCGCTGGCGGCGCACGGGATTGATGACAAAAGCTTGCGCGATGAGTTGCTCAATTTGTATTTGACGCTTGATGCTTATGATGATGCAACGGTGGCGTTGGCTGGTTTGAAAGACATGGGCAAGGCCACGGCGATTCTATCGAACGGATCGCCAGATATGTTGGATGCGGCAGTGACACATTCAGGATTAAATAAGCATTTGGATTATGTGCTGTCAGTGGCCGAAGTTGGCGTTTATAAACCCGACCCCCGCGTCTACCAACTCGTCCTTGATCGCATAGGTGTTAAGGCCGAACAGGTCTGTTTTGTGTCGGCGAATACGTGGGATGCGCAGGCGGGCGCGAACTTTGGTTTTCAAACCGCGCGGATTGATCGCTTTGGATTGATTGATGAGAATATTCCAGGCAAACCCAAAATGATGCTCAAAAGTTTGGAAGAACTTTTAGGTGTGGTTTAGGATTTGTCTTTTAGCTGAGAAAGGCTTGCTTTGGCGTTTGCCAATAGGTCGTTTTGAATGCCAAATTGGCGTTCTTTTTCGCCAATGACCGAACACGCTGCTTCCCATGTAAAAGCAAAGAAGTGAAAACCTTCGCCATCGATTCTATCATTATCAAGATCGCGTACAACTTGTGTGAACATGTTAAATAGGTTGTTTCGGCAAGTGTCTAATTCAGTGGGGCTTTTTGCTGCTCGCGCAGATTCCGTAATGTCTAATAGATCAAGATTGTAAACATCAATGCGGCCCTTTTGGCGTTCTTCCCAACGGCGCTTTAACCACAACAACCCAGAGACCATTACAGCGATGATTGAAATTATCACACCAATTGGCTCAGCATTTTCTTGTAAGTACGATGGCTGGTTTCGATCATAGAAAGAAATTGCGCCTGGATGAATTGGCAAAATTGTTGCTTTTGTCATGTCTGGTTGAGAAATGAAGCTTGCCAGTTTTGAGTTTGTTGTTAGTTCGCGGCGGTTCTCAAACATTATGGCGGTGAGCGCATGAATGAGATCGTCATCCACATCCAGTCGCGTGATTAGAATGCGGTTTGCTGACAGTGTTTGAATGTCTCGTGGCGGCAAAGCTGGGCGACCTGCGTAAATGCCTTTTGGTATGATTGCTGGGTTTAGAGCAATACGGCGAATTGACATGGCATTAGCTTGATCGATGGGTAAGATTTTTATGCTGAGCGCTTCGGCGATCCAACGGGTTTGTCTGTTGGCAGGTGGGGCCAAATAAAACATCGCATCAATTCGATGTTCTCTCATCGCTGTAAATGCAGCGTTTGCACTCATTGGGCGGGTTTTAATATTTTCAGGTGATAATCCGTAATGGCCAATCAAATACCAAAACGAGCGATAAGCGCCTGACGTTGTCAGCGGTACTGCAATGATTTTGCCGGGTAAATCATGGATCGTATCAATACTGGCATCAGCGCGCGCGATTAAGTGATAGGTGTCAGGATAAAGCCTGGCGATGAGTGAAAATGATGGCCGTGCAATAATGTCAGAC
This sequence comes from Hyphomicrobiales bacterium, assembly GCA_027067085.1. Taxonomy (GTDB): domain Bacteria; phylum Pseudomonadota; class Alphaproteobacteria; order Rhizobiales; family Aestuariivirgaceae; genus JALWJW01. The sequence continues at coordinate 1,188 of JAMOMM010000025.1, read as the reverse complement.
GGGATTGCTGCGACATCTATTTTCTTTTGATCTAACAGCGCAATATTGTCTGCGGTGCCTTTGGTCTCAACGTAAACGACTTTGATGTTGTCGTTGTTTTTTTGTAGTTGGGAGCCAATAGCTTCCATTAACTCTTGGGTTGTTGAGCCTTGAACACCTGATGCAATTCGCAATATATCGGGTTCTTTTTCACGAACGAAATATGTGTAATACAACCCGCCAAGTACGAGAATTGAAATGATAAAAGGGGCGGCAGCACGCAGCATAGCACTTTTATTAATGTTCGTTTTTTTCTGTTTATCGCTCATGGCGCTAATCCACCCGTCATCACACGGAAGAATTATGAGGCTTTTGGCCGACAAAGCCAAACCCTAAGGTGTTTTCCGTTTCAAATATACAAATCTAAATATATCAGATGATGCGTTTATCAGGAAACGAAGCCGTGTTCAATGGCATATCTTGTTAAGCCTGCTGTGGTGCCAATTTTTAATTTGCGTTTGATGTTCTTACGGTGGGTTTCAACGGTCCGTTCTGAAATGTTGAGAATGCGGGCAATCATTTTATTTGTATTGCCTTTGGCCAGTTCGATGATTACATCGCTTTCACGTGCTGTTAGAATGTCATCGGCCCGTTTGTTTTCTGGCGGGGTTGCAAGGCTGCGAGATACCTCGGCAGAAAAATATGTGCCGCCTCGATAAATGGCTTCAATGGCCGTTGCCACTTCTGCGGTGGACACGTCTTTTAAAATATAGCCGCTTGCACCTTCTTCAAGCGCACTTACGACATATTCGTGGTTGTCGTGCATCGACAAGATCATGACGCGGGTGCTTGGCACATCGGCTTTAATTTGCCGCGTTGCAACCAGGCCCGTCATATCAGGCAGGTTTATGTCCATCAAAATTACATCAGGGCGTAATTCTTTGGCACTATCAATGGCCGTTTGGCCTGTGGCAGCGGTGCCGACGATTTGGATTGTATCCCAAGTTTCTAAACAGGCCCGAATGCCTTCTGTAACAAGCGGATGATCGTCGACCAACATAACTCTAATTTGTGTTTGGGTATTCATGAATTACTCCGCTGCAGATTGTAAACTGTCTGAAATTTCAGAACTGGCTAATGTTGGAAATTTGGCGATTAAAGTTGTGCCGTACTCATCAGACATGATTTTAAACTCGCCGCCGTGGTGGG
>JAMOMM010000024.1 GCA_027067085.1 Hyphomicrobiales bacterium | reverse complement strand
ATTGTGTCAATCACTTGCCGCTTTTAAGCATAGAGAGATACCAAAAATAAGGTAGTGTATCAAAACTAATTAGTTTTGATACACTTTAGGTTTAGAACAAGTAACCATATAATTGACGGCGGTGTCGTTTGAGCGGCGCCATTTACTGGTGATCGGGTTAAAGGTTACCCCTGACATGCCATCTTGTTGCATGCCATTTTCTTCAACCCACTGTTTGAATTCTTCTGGTTTGATGAATTTTTCCCATTGATGAGTGCCTTTTGGCATCCAACCCAAAACATATTCAGCACCAATGATGGCCAAGCCAAAAGATTTAAGTGTGCGGTTCATGGTGGCCATAAACATCAGGCCGCCTGGTTTGACCATTGAGGCGCAAGTTTTAGTGAAGGTTTGCGGGTCGTTGACGTGTTCAATAACTTCCATGTTTAAGACGATGTCGAAAACTTCACCATCGATAGCAAGCTGTTCGGCAGTGGTCGCGCGATAGTCAATCGTTAGGTTATTTTCTTTAGCGTGGACCATTGCGGTCTTGATATTTTTCTCTGAGGGGTCAGCTGCGACGATTTGAGCGCCTTTGCGGGCCAATGGCTCGCTTAATAATCCGCCACCGCAGCCAATGTCTAAAAACCGCAAGCCTTCAAGAGGCTTCTCAATCAATGGATCACGGTGGAAATGGGCCGTAACCTGTTCAATTATATAAGAAATTCGAACTGGGTTGAACTTATGCAACACGCCGAACTTACCCTTTTCATCCCACCATTCATCGGCAATCGCAGAGAATTTGGCGACCTCAGAGGGGTCAAGAGACAAAGCACCAGAAGACATAACACGGGACATACTAGACATGGGCAAACCTAATTAAAACAAACTTTCATTAGCAATATTGCATATTTTCAAGCCTAAGGGTATGACTAGCCGCGTGATTTTTTAGCGCACTATGGATTTTATTGTTTGTGAAGCTTCTGAGGCAGATATGAGCCGTTTAGTTATGAAATTTGGCGGTACGTCCGTTGCTGATGTTGAACGTATTCGCAATGTCGCCCTTCATGTGAAACGTGAAGTGGAAGAGGGCAATCAGGTTGCCGTTGTGCTTTCAGCAATGGCAGGAAAAACCGATGAGTTGGTTGGGTTCTGTAAACAAGCCAGTGCAAATTACGATCGCCGCGAATATGATTTTATCGTTTCATCTGGTGAGCAAATTACGTCAGGGCTATTGGCAATTATTTTACAAGATATGGGCATTGATGCGCGCTCATGGGCTGGTTGGCAAATTCCGATTAAAACCAGCAGTGTCGCCAGCGCCGCGCGGATTGAGGAAATTGATAGCGCTAATTTAATTGCCAGTATGGAAAAAGGTCAGGTGAGTGTTGTTGCAGGGTTTCAAGGCATTTCAGCCGAAGGGCGCGTGACCACGCTTGGACGGGGTGGATCAGATACCAGTGCCGTTGCATTGGCAGCATCATTGGATGCACGCTGTGATATTTATACTGATGTGGATGGGGTTTATACAACCGATCCAAGGATTGTTAAACAAGCACGTAAATTACCTCGGGTTTCATACGAAGAAATGCTTGAAATGGCTTCTTTGGGCGCGAAAGTTTTACAAACCCGTTCGGTTGAATTAGCGATGGTTTATAAGGTGCCTTTGCAGGTGCGTTCTAGTTTTGATGCACCAGATAATATCCCTGTTGTGCCCGGAAATAATTTTGGACCAGGAACACTGGTCTGCGAGGAGGAGTTGATTGTGGAAGAGCAAGTTGTAAGTGGTATCGCCTATTCTAAAGACGAAGCAAAAGTTACCGTTCGTCATGTTAAAGATAAGCCGGGTATATCAGCTTCTATTTTCAGACCTTTGGCCGATGCAAATATCAGTGTCGATATGATTGTGCAAAATGTGTCTCCTGATGGTGAGTTTGCGAACATTACTTTTACTGTTGTGGCTAATGATCTTGATATGGCAGTATCTGTACTTGAAGAAAAACAGCAAGAAATTGGATTTGAATCGTTAGAGACGGCAAGCAATGTGACGAAAATTTCTATTGTTGGTATTGGTATGCGTTCGCATGCTGGTGTTGCCGCAAAAATGTTTGATGTTCTGGCCAGCCATGGTATTAATATACTAGCTATTGCGACTTCTGAGATTAAGACATCAGTTCTGATCGATCAGGATTATACGGAGTTGGCTCTTCGCTCTTTACATACAGCTTATGATTTGGATGCAGAATAGTATGATGTTCAAGGCGCGACATAAATTAGTCTGGCGACTCAAACCGCTCATAATGCGGGACGCTGCCTAATGCCCCATCGCGCTTTAGGCCCACGTGTTCTGCTCCGGCAACTGCGTGAAGTCATGGCGAGGTCGGAAGTTGTACAAGATAGATTAGACAAGATCGTAGAGATTATCGCTGCCAATGTGGTGGCTGAAGTGTGCTCGATTTATGTTTTGCGTGATTCTGAAAAATTAGAATTATTTGCGACAAAGGGTTTAAAACCAGAAGCGGTTCATAAAACCACGATGAAAGTTGGCGAAGGACTGGTTGGTTCAATCGCGCGCGATGCTGAATTGTTGAATTTATCACAAGCTCAAAAACATCCCTTTTTTAAGTATATGCCTGAGACTGGTGAGGAATTATTCCAGTCGTTTTTGGGAATGCCGATTTTTAAGAATGGCAAACCGATTGGTGTGTTGGTTGTTCAAAACGAAACTCAGCGACATTATTCAATCGAGGAAGAAGAGGCCGTCCAAACAACGGCGATGGTTCTTGCGGAGATTTTCACATCTAGTGAGATGGATGAATGGATAAGCTCAACAGATAATGGCAATACGCGTTCCCAATTTATCCAAGCCAAAGGGGTTGTCTCTGGCATTGCGATGGGTCATGTGGTTTTACACGAACCAAGGGTCGTGGTTACCCACTTTATGGCTGATGATACTGAGTCAGAACGCCACCGTTTAGGTGAAGCAATTTTGTCTTTGCGTGGGCAAGTTGATTTGATGATACGCACGTCTGAATTTTCAGGGGCAAGTGAGCATGGCGAAGTGCTTGAGACCTATCGAATGTTTGCCAATGATCGCGGTTGGGTTGAAAAAATTGAATCTGCGATTGATACTGGTCTAACAGCAGAAGCTGGTGTTGAACTGGTACAGAATGAGTATCGCGCACGGTTGATGAAATCCAGCGACAGTTATTTGCGCGAACGCATGACCGATCTTGATGATTTGGCAAACCGCTTACTTCGAACGTTGACGGGTCGGGCCCAAACTGCGGCGCACGAAGACTTGCCCGATGCTTCTATTATTGTGGCGCGGACTATGGGGCCAGCTGAATTGTTGGACTATGACAGCGCAAAAATTCGAGGCCTTATTTTAGAAGATGGTGGTGCCAATAGTCATGTAGCGATTGTGGCGCGGGCCTTGGATATTCCTGTTGTTGGTGAGGCGGGGACTATTATTGGATTAGTTGAGCCGCAAGATGCCATTATTATTGATGGAGCCAACGGTGAAATTCATTTGCGTCCAGGAACTGAGATCCAAGATGCTTATGGTGAAAAAATCAAGTTCTATGCCCGTAAACAAGCCCGCTATGCGCAGTTGCGTAATGTGGATTCAATTACACGTGATGGTCATGAGATCAGTTTAAGCATCAACGCGGGGCTGATGGTTGACTTGCCACATTTAGCTGATTCAGGTGCTGATGGCATTGGGCTGTTTCGCACCGAATTACAATTTATGATTGCTCGTTCGTTTCCGCGCTTTGATGCTCAAGTGAAGTTTTATAGCTCTGTTCTCGAAGCGGCAGGTGATAAGCCCGTTGTGTTTCGTTCGCTCGATATTGGCTCTGATAAGATGTTGCCTTATCTTTCTAAACCAGTTGAAGAAAACCCAGCGCTTGGTTGGCGCGGTTTACGTATGTCTTTAGCACGACCCGCATTTATGACACTGCAAGTGCGGGCATTGTTGAAGGCTGCTGAAAACAAGCATTTGAATTTAATGTTTCCTTTTATCGGTTCGCTTGAAGAGTATGAAGAAGCAAGGCGATTGATAGAAACGGAAGTTTTTAGATTGAAATCGCGCGGGTTGAGTGGCCCAAGTAAAATTTCTTTAGGTATCATGATCGAAATTCCGTCAATCATGTGGCAATTAGATGACATTTTACCAGAGGTTGATTTTGTTTCCATCGGCTCGAATGATTTTGCTCAATATTTATTTGCAGCCGACCGTACTAATGCTGGATTAGCCGACAGGTTTGATGTGTTAAGTCCAATTTTTTTACGAGCGCTTTCGCAAATTGTCCGTAAATGTAGCGCTCATGGCGTACCGTTATCGTTATGTGGTGAAATGGCAAGCAACCCACTTGAGGCAATGGCACTGATTGGTATTGGGTTGACAGCCATTTCTATGGCGCCAGCCTCTATTGGGCCTGTTAAAGAAATGATTTTGAGTGTGGAGCTGGCGAAATTACAACGGTTTATTGAGCCGTTGGTTGGCACACCTACACCGAGCTTGCGCCCGCAACTTCATGCATTTGCGCGTGGAAATAAGATCATGTTCTAAAACTTATTTGGGTAATTTTTGCAAAAAGTTTGTTTTGTTCATATTCTGCTTACCATTTTTGTTCATACTTTAATTTACATAAAAAGCCACGATACTGGGGATGACCATTTCAATGGTCTGGTTTGGTTTAAGTAAAGAGTAAAGATTGTATAATGAACACTTCAAGCGCACAAAACACTGAATTTGAATTTTTCCGCCCACGTCCAGATGGGGGTATTGACCCTGCTGGTGAAGCAGGGTGGTTCTTGCAGCGCGAACGTGAAGAACGCCATTTGTCTCTTGAAGATGTGAGTGCAACGGTGAAAATCCACCAGTTTCACCTTGAAGCCATAGAGCAAGGTGACCTTACGGGTTTGCCACCACGTGCCGATGCATTGGAAATGATTGCTGTATATGCGGAATTTTTGGGTTTTGATCCTGATCCGTTGGTGTTTCATTTCGGACAGTTTTTGCCAAGGCAACCGATGCCTGGTCATAGAGCACAATCGGTGAAATCACTTAAAAACCGCCCAGCGCCGCTTTCAAGCGCTAAAATTTTGCAGTTTCCTTTGGTGGAACGATTGCGGTCTATGTCTAGTAATATGGGTGCAGGTGGTGTGGTTGCATCGTGCCTTGGGGCGATCATGTTATTTGGTGCTGGTAGTTGGTTGGTAATGCCTAATGGTGATACATCAAATGGTGATGTTCAAAATGTTGCTGCGATTTCAACTGTTTCCGAGCAACCGTTACCTGAAAACAATCGAATTTCAAAAGACTTGGCTTCTGCCGCAGATCGTTCAGCTAATGGGCTAACGGGTTTAGATGCATTGATTGCAAAAAATACCTCTGCAGACCAAATTCATACGGCATCTGTTCCACGCAAAAATACTGCCAAAACAACAGGTAAAGTTATTGTCGTTGGCGAAGCAATAACGGATCAAGCTGGTGAGCGAATTTTTGGTAAAGAAAATTCCAATGCGCGGCTGATTTTGAAAGCCAATGCGAATGTTTGGGTGCGTATTGAAGATGCAAAAGGCAATGTGGTTATGACCAGAACATTGTTGGCGGGCGATAGTTACCGTGTGCCCAATCGCAAAGGTCTTGTAGTCATTGCGCGTGATGGTGGTTTGCTTAGTTATTCCGTTGATGGTGCTAAAAAGGGCAATTTGGGTAGTAAGGGTGAAATTCTTGTTGGCCGCCCACTTGATCTTAAAAAACTGAATGCCAAAAAAGGCTAAGGGGCATCTGACGTTAAACCCAAGTTTATTCTGACGACTTTTAACCTAGTTTATTTAAGTTAAATAGGCTAGAGTTCGCCTGTTTTTTTTGAACTAGAACGATCTATCCAAAGTACTGATAATTTTGCGTTTCATGTTGTGTTTGTAAATCAAACAAACCACGAAACGCTTCAGGTATCTGATCGACAGATTTTTTATATGGCTTGGTAAAATGGCGTCATTGAACGCAGGAAAACTCGATCAAATTTTAGACCGCTTTTCAGCTTTAGAAGCTGAAATGGCGAGTGGTGCAACAGGAGACGATTTTGTTCGCCTGTCAAAAGAGTATTCTGACCTGGATCCAGTGGCCAAGTCGATCGTCCAATTGCGATCAGTTGAGCAAGAAATCAAAGATTTAAACGAAGTTGTGGAAGCCGATGAAGACCCAGAATTGGTCGACATGGCACAGAGTGAGCTTCGAGACCTCAAAACTAAACTTAGCAAATATGAAGATAAAGTTGCCGTTATGTTGCTGCCTAAAGATGCAGCTGATGAGCGCAATGTTATTTTAGAAGTTCGTGCGGGCACGGGCGGTGATGAAGCCGCGTTGTTTGCTGGCCACCTTTTTCGGATGTATCAGCGCTATGCCACTATTCGTGGTTGGAAAGTTGAAATTATGTCATCCAACGATTCTGGCGTTGGTGGTTATAAGGAAATTATTGCCAATATCTCAGGGGCTGGACCTTATGCAGCGCTGAAGTTTGAATCAGGTGTTCACCGCGTTCAACGGGTGCCGGAAACCGAAACTCAGGGGCGTATTCATACCTCTGCTGCAACGGTTGCTGTTTTACCAGAAGCTGAAGAGGTTGATGTTAAAATTGAGGCCAAAGACTTGCGAATTGATGTTTTTCGCGCGTCTGGCCCTGGTGGACAATCGGTTAATACAACCGATAGTGCGGTGCGTATTGTCCACTTGCCGACCAATACCACTGTTATTCAGCAGGATGAAAAATCTCAATTAAAGAACAAAGAAAAAGCCATGAAGGTTCTAAAGGCACGGTTGTTTGAGCAAGAGCGCTCGCGACTTGCCGATGAACGTTCAGAAGCGCGCCGTGGGCAAGTTGGTTCTGGGGATCGCTCTGAGCGTATTCGCACCTATAACTTTCCCCAGGGCCGCGTTACTGACCATCGAATCAATCTGACGTTGTATAAGTTAGACCAAGTGATTGAGGGTGCAGGTTTGCAAGAATTAATTGATGCGCTTACCACTGAACATCAAGCAGCATTGCTGGCCGAAGAAAGTTTAGACTTGGGCTAATGTCTAACGACCACCGCATAAAAAACATTACAAAAGAGCTGACCCGTCAGTTTTTTGAAATTGGTATTGATACGGCTGCACTAGATGCGCGTTGGCTGATTGAAGCGGTCAGTGGGGTTAATCAAACTACACTCATTTTAGAACCTGAAATAGCACTTACAGAGGATCAGTTTATTCGACTTCAAGCAATGGTCGAGCGCCGCAAGAGGTTTGAGCCAGTTGCAAAAATTTTGGGTGAGAAGGAATTTTATGGTCGCGCGTTTAAAGTAACCAAAGATGTGCTTGATCCACGACCTGATACGGAAACTTTGATTGATGTAGTTTTAAAATCAGAGCTTGAGGACACAGCGTTGAGGTTTTTGGATGTGGGTGTTGGAAGTGGGGCAATTGCAATTACGCTTTTATGTGAGAAGCTAAATTGGCAAGGGGTTGCTAGTGATATTTCTGATAAAGCCTTGGCGATTGCAAGCGAAAATAGTGAAACTCTAGGGGTTGCAGACCGACTGGTGTTTGTGAAAACCTCTTGGATGTCTGGCATTGATGGGTTATTTGATTTCATTGTTTCAAACCCACCTTATATTGGAAGTGCTGAGATTGACGAGCTCAGTCAAGATGTAAAAAACTATGATCCTGTTTTAGCGCTTGATGGTGGTGATGATGGGTTAGAGGCTTATCGGCAAATTGCCCTTACAAGTGGCGCACTGCTAAAGCCACAGGGTAAGATTTATTTGGAGATTGGTTATACGCAAGCAAGTCAGGTGATTGATATTTTTCGTTCAGTAGGTTTTTTAATCCCAAAAACGCCTGATTGTATCACTAAAGATTTAGGTGGAAATGACCGTGTTATTACCTTGATGTGGGATAGATAAAAAAAAGGTTGGAAATCACGGCGCAAAAGGCTAAGTTCAATCAAATAGTCACTGCCTTAAAGGGTGCCCTGACAGGTAAATGTGCAAATCCTCCATACCAAGATGAATTCGCGAGCAAATGTCGCGTGGTTTCAGGTATGTGTATTAGGTTTTATTGAAGTTATTTTTCGCAAACTGCGAGTATTGCTAAATCGCTCATACGAGAAAATCAAATGAGCTCATATTTTTTACAAACATTTAGAGCGTGGAGCAGATGAGACAAAATCACCACAATAATAAGAACAATAAAAATAATAATCGCCAACGTTCTCGTGGTCGCCGACAAAGCGGAGGTGGGGGAAACCCTGCCAATAAAGTTTATGATAGCAACGGGCCAGATGTGCGCGTGCGTGGTTCAGCCCAAACCGTAGCTGAAAAGTATTTGCAACTGGCAACCGATGCACAGTCATTTGGCGATAATATTAAAGCTGAAGGTTATTTTCAGTTTGCTGAACATTATCTACGAATTGTTGCTTCGAACAATGCGGTGCGGGCTCAAAAACAAGCTGAAAAAGAAAAGGCTATGGCTGAGCAAAATGCAAAGCGTGAGGCACGCAAAGCAGAAGAAGCAGCTCAACTGGCAGCTCAACAAGAAGCTGTAAATGAAGTTGCACCAGTCAGCAAAGACGCACCACAATCTGATGCGGACGCAAATGGTGAAGACCAATCAGGGTGGGAAGGTCCGCAACCAGCATTTTTGAAATCTGATGATGATGTTGTGGTTGAAAAGAAGCCAAAACGCCAGCGCCGTAAACCAGTAGCTAAGAAAGTAAAAGCTTCTGATAACGAAGACAAAAGCGCTGATGCGCCGCAAGAAGTTGCCGATGTTGATGTGTCGCAAGAACAAGACGTTGCTGCGGGATAATCACGGGACAGTCACGGGATAATTAGTTGCGCTTTGAACAATTGGTGTTGGTCATTTAATTGTTAGCTGCATCCCTGTTGTGATTTTTGTAGCTGAGGTTGATACAACATAAACGCCACATTTTGAATGGTTATAGGTCTCAAGCAATTTGTTTTTGATTTTGAGATCGCGTTCGCCCGTTTCTAAATTTACGTGCGTTGCAAGGCAACGGCCAATGTCTTCAAAAACATCAAAAATCTTTTCTCCATTTGCCCAAATGGATTTTCCAGCCCAGTCTAATTCTTGCCAAGGGTCTAAGCCTTCAACATAAATATTTGCACGAAAGCGCAATGGATCAATAGTGCTACCCATTGTTTTTGCTAGATCGCGAACACTTGCCAGATTGATTAAAGATACCGCTGCTTGCGGAATATCACTAAAGTGATGTTGAGGCGCAGATCCAAGATTTAACGTCGTGATGTTTGCGTCATCTATATATTCTATGAGCACTTGCTCTAGTTTTGTTTTATCACTGGGGTTAGATAAATCAAAATGACCAAGTTGTTGTTCTTGACTATCAATGGTGAGTTTTTGTTCTTCGCAGTTGAATTTGCATTTGAGCAACGCAAGTTTGGGATGCGATAGTAATTGTATAAACCGCCCCTTTTTCAAGTATGAAGGGTTGTGGTGGTCAAACTCTTGCTCGCCTATTTCTAATGCCCAATAGCGATCAAAACGAAACCCTTTGCCATTGTCCAGATCGATTGATTCTAGAAATTCAGGTGAAAAACCTTTGAGGGGATAGCGGTATAGGCTTTGAATTTTCATTTTTTTGATCCGTGGTGTTGATTAAAGGCTTGAGATTCGCGTTACCCCTACCATATTAAGAATATGCACAAAGAGGAATGCCTAATTGGGTTCTGCTTTGGGTAAATTTAAAATTTATTACGTGGCGTTTGAAACGCAGTGCCAGATATTTGGGCTGCGAGTAAATGCGCAAAAGGAGTAATATCATGGAATTTGAAAACTATACAGAACGGGCTAAAGGTTTTGTCCAATCTGCTCAAAATTTGGCTTTGCGTGAAGGTCATCAAAAATTTACGCCCTTACATATCTTAAAGGTCCTTTTGGATGACGATCAGGGTTTAACCTCTGGTTTGTTGAAAGCTGCTGGCGGTAATTTGAAATTGGCGCAAACCGAAGTTGCTCTTCACCTTGATAAAATGCCAAAAGTCTCAGGTGGTGGTGCGGGTCAATTATATATGGCACCAGAGACTGCGCGGATTTTTGAAGCAGCAGAAAAACTGGCAAAAAAAGCTGGCGATAGTTTTGTGACGGTCGAGCGTTTGCTCCATGCTGTTTTGATCGAGAAGAGTGATGCGGCTGATTGTTTGAAAAAATCAGGCGTGACGCCATCTGCCTTAAACAAAGCTATTGACGAGCTTCGCCAAGGGCGCACTGCTGATAGTGCTTCAGCTGAGCAGTCTTATGATGCACTTAAAAAATATGCGCGTGACTTAACCGAAGTTGCACGTGAAGGTAAACTTGATCCGGTTATCGGCCGCGATGAAGAAATTCGTCGGACGATGCAGGTTTTGTCTCGTCGTACCAAAAACAATCCAGTCCTTATTGGTGAACCTGGCGTTGGTAAAACAGCGATTGCAGAAGGTTTGGCGCTGCGCATTGTTAATGGTGATGTCCCTGAAAGTTTGCGCGATAAAAAGCTGATGTCTTTGGACATGGGTGCATTGATTGCAGGTGCAAAATACCGTGGTGAGTTTGAAGAACGGCTTAAAGCGGTGCTATCTGAAGTGCAAGCGGCGGCAGGTGAAATTATCCTGTTTATCGATGAAATGCATACCTTGATTGGGGCTGGTAAATCTGATGGTGCGATGGATGCATCAAACCTGTTGAAACCTGCCTTGGCGCGTGGTGAGTTGCACTGTGTTGGCGCAACAACGCTTGATGAGTATCGCAAGTATGTTGAAAAAGATGCGGCTTTAGCACGGCGCTTCCAACCTGTATTTGTTGATGAACCTACGGTTGAAGATACAATTTCAATCTTGCGGGGCATCAAGGAAAAATATGAGTTGCATCATGGCGTTCGTATTACTGACTCAGCTTTGGTTGCTGCGGCAAATTTATCAAACCGTTATATCACCGATAGGTTCTTGCCTGATAAAGCCATTGATTTGATGGATGAAGCTGCATCACGTTTACGTATGCAGGTTGATTCAAAACCTGAAGAGCTTGATGAACTTGACCGCCGTATCATTCAGTTGAAAATTGAACGTGAAGCGCTCAAAAAAGAAACGGATCGTGCTTCTATTGATCGGTTGGAAGATCTTGAAAAAGAGCTTGGAGACCTTGAAGAAAAAGCAGCGGTTTTGACGCAAAAATGGCGGGCAGAAAAAGACAAGCTTGATGAGGCTCATCAGATTAAAGAACAACTTGATGAAGCTCGGATGGAACTTGAACTTGCTGAGCGTGGTGGTGATTTGGCAAAAGCTGGAGAATTGTCATATGGCAAAATTCCAAAACTCGAAGCGCAACTTGCTGAGATTGAAAAGCGTGAAGAAGATGCAACAGCCCTTGTGGAAGAAGCTGTAAGTTCCAATCATATTGCGCAAGTTGTTTCGCGGTGGACGGGTGTGCCTGTTGATAAAATGCTTGAAGGTGAGCGTGGTAAACTGTTGAAGATGGAAGAGGTTCTGTCCAGCCGTGTTGTTGGGCAAGCTGAAGCTGTTGCTGCGGTTTCAAAAGCGGTTCGTCGCGCACGTGCGGGTTTGCAAGATCCCAATCGTCCAATTGGTTCGTTCATGTTTTTGGGCCCAACTGGTGTGGGTAAAACTGAATTAACCAAAGCCTTAGCTGACTTCATGTTTGATGATGAGCAAGCCATGGTGCGCATTGATATGTCTGAGTATATGGAAAAGCATTCTGTTGCTCGGTTGATTGGTGCCCCTCCAGGGTATGTTGGCTATGATGAAGGTGGCGCACTAACCGAAGCTGTTCGTCGTCGGCCATATCAACTTGTGTTATTTGATGAAATCGAGAAAGCCCATCCTGATGTGTTCAACGTGCTGTTACAAGTGCTTGATGAGGGTCGTTTGACCGATAGTCAAGGGCGCACGGTGGACTTCCGCAATACCTTGATTATCATGACATCGAACATGGGTGCGGAATACTTGGTGAACCTTGAAGAGGATCAAAATGTGGATGATGTCCGTGATAAGGTTATGGATGTTGTGCGATCACAATTTAGGCCTGAGTTCTTAAACAGGCTTGATGAAACAATTTTGTTCCAACGCCTTAAAAAGCAAGACATGGGGCAGATTGTTGACATTCAAATGGGTCGTTTGCAAAGGCTGCTGGATGACCGCAAGATCGGGCTTGATCTTGATGCTGCTGCTCGTGATTGGATTGCAAATAAGGGGTATGATCCAGCTTATGGTGCACGGCCTTTGAAACGGGTTATTCAGCGTTACCTACAAGACACTTTGGCAGAAATGTTATTGTCTGGTGAGGTTAGTTCTGGAGAGACTGTATCAGTGCGTGTGGAAGGGGACCATCTAGTCCTCAATGATACGCCAGCTCTTGTTGCAACTTAATTTGTAAACAAAATAATATGGCGCGGGGTTAAATTTTAACCCCGCGTTTTTTTGTTGGTAACCATTACACTCGATTGTTGTGAAAAGTGACGTAAGTCAATCGTATTGAAATCAATCAGGGTTAGTTTGCTATTTGCGGTTATTTAATGTCGGGAGTAGTGGAATGGATAATCAAGTGGCAAGCCCAAAAAAAGAGAAATCTGAAGCGGTTGATGAAGTTAAAAAATCTGCAGCTAAGCGTGCCAAAAAATTGCACAAATTAGCTGAGATGCGCCATGACTATAATGAAATTAGAAAAGCATTTGAGTCTGGTACTTATCCTTATAAAAATAAAATGAAGCGCGCTGCTTATGAAAAGCGCAAGGCTGAATTACAAGTTGAGTTGTTAAAAGCTCAAGCTTGGATTGAGGCAACTGGTCAAAAAGTAATGATGTTGTTTGAAGGCCGTGATGCTGCTGGTAAGGGTGGCACGATCAAACGGTTTACTGAACACCTAAACCCACGTGCAACGCGTGTTGTTGCGCTGAATAAGCCAACGGACCGTGAAAGAACGCAGTGGTTTTTCCAACGCTATATTGAACATCTACCAGCTGCTGGTGAAATGGTGTTATTTGACCGTTCTTGGTATAACCGAGCTGGCGTTGAGCGGGTAATGGGTTTTTGTTCTGCAAATGAGTATTTAGAATTTATGCGCCAATGCCCAGAGCTTGAACGGATGTTGGTTCGGTCTGGTATATGGACGTTTAAATATTGGTTCTCTGTGACTCAAAATGAGCAGAAAAGACGATTTGCGTCACGTGAAAAAGATCCGCTCAAACAGTGGAAGCTGTCTCCAATTGACCGTGCATCATTAGGCCTTTGGGATGATTACACCGAAGCAAAAGAAGCGATGTTCTTTAATACAGATACAGCAGATGCCCCATGGGTTATTGTGAAATCTGACGATAAGAAACGTGCTCGTCTTAACTGTATGCAGCATTTCTTAAAAGCGCTTCCATACACTGATAAAGACGAATCTGTTGTTACAGGGCCAGACCCACTTATTGTTGGATCTAGTGCGCATGTGCTTGGTACAAATGAGATGTTACTTGATCGTGCTGTTCATCCAGCAAGGCGTCGTAAGAAGAAGTAACACGTTTAAATACCTTGAAAATAGAAAAGGCTCCCGAAAAAGGAGCCTTTTTTGTTTGTTAAAGTCGCAATTGGTTTTTTGCTATTTTGAAATACTTGCCAAGCGGTTTGACGTTGGGGCTTTTTTCATCATAGCGATGATACGCTGTTTACGCTTTTTAAAGCGCGACAGATCTTTGCCACGAAGTCTTAGCTTACCAGCAACGCGAACACGGCGCGGGTTTATGGCGCGGTTATTGATGCGGACTTCATAGTGAAGGTGAGCCCCAGTTACACGCCCAGTGGCGCCAACATAACCAATAACTTGACCTTGGCGAACATAAGAACCGCGAGATAGGCCTTTAGAAAAGCGACTCATATGAGCATAGCGTGTCATGTAGCCATTTGTATGTTTGATTTCGACGGCTTTTCCGTACCCACCTTTCCAACCACGAGTAATCATTTTACCACTACCTGCAGCACGAATAGGTGTGCCGCGTGGGGCTGCAAAATCAATACCAGCGTGTAGTTTAGAATAGCCAAGAATGGGATGTCGGCGCATGCCAAAACCTGAGCTAATACGCGCGCCACTAATGGGTGTGCGCATCAAGAACTTAGTAGCACCACGCCCTTTTGGATCATAATAAGCCGTCTTGCCGCGTTTATTGGTATAGCGGTATAGATGTTTGGTTTTTCCGCGAACTTGTAGGGAAGTGTAATGTACAACTTTACGGCGGGTCGCAGAGCCAGTTAAAGGTTTGCCAAAGAATATTTCAAATTTTGCACCAGCTGCAACATCGCGCTGAAAATCAACATCGTGCGAAAAGGCGCGAATAACTTGATTGATAATGTAGTCAGGAACACCTTTATCAGAGGCGGCCGCAAACAGGCTTGATGTTACGCGTCCTGCAATTCGGTATTGGCCAGAACGCGGCGCGGCGTAACGTGAGGGTTCTTTGTTTTTCTTGCCATTAACACGAACAAAGAATTGGCCTTCTTCGTCAGCCTCGATTGAAATTTCTTCTTTTGGACCAGGTGAAAATGTTAGTTGAACCGGGTAAATAACAAAATTCCCGAAGAAATCTTGTTGTTTATCTAATGTCACAATAAATTTTTGACCAGCTTTAAGCAGTTTGGATGGGAAGACTGGTTCAAGTGTTGTTGTCAGCTGTGCTGCAGTGCTATTGGTCACGCCCAGAGCAACGAGGCGAGAAATGAGCGTATCGCCTGATTTTAGAACAATTGTTTCATCAATTGGTTCAGGTGGCAGTTTCTTTAAAATCGTCGTGGTGTTGTTTTGTGGCGTTGGTGCAAAGTTTCCTTGGTCACCAAGAATGCTTGGATTGCCCAGTACGGTTGGTCTTTCACCATTTGGTATAGTACCAAAAGTCAAAGATGCCTGAATTGCGCGTGGGGCTTGTTGTATAATGCTAGCGCTGGTGTAGCCGTTTGAAATGACGGTTGTATTTTTTGCGGTATTTTGGTTGACCGACACTTCTTGGTAAGGGCGCAGTTGCAATGTTTTAGCAAACTGACCATTAAGATCACTTTTTGCTGATACTGTTGGGCGTTGCCATTTTTCTGTTAATTGGACAGAAGCTTGAGCCGATGGGCCGTTTTCGCTAAACAGGCCAAGTAAAGCACCACCGATAACTAGCGAACCAGCAACACCTGCAATGCAAGTGGTGATAAGCCAACGATGGGGTTGAGCTTGTTCTTCATGAAAAGGGTCATTGTCGCTTGATTCGAGGTCTTCGATATGAATCGGGTCGTCATAATGCACACTTTGTTCGTGCTGGTGTCCTTCATACCCCGATGGGACATGCCGGTTGCGCAATGTAGCAATCGGATCGTTCAAGTGCCCTTATTCCCTACAAGTATGCTCGATTGTGAGCAAAAATTTCAGTTTTGAGCAAATGGCAGGTAAACGCGCAAGAAGCCCAGTTTAAGTTAAGTCTTTTTTGCACCCCAGCCCACCACAACGATTTACATCGTTAAAGTGCGCAGACATTGCAACACAGCAATCATTGAGTCAACAGTTCAAGGGAAAGATTTTAATAAAAATCGCTCAAAAACAATTGCTTAGAGTTGGTTTTATCAAAATTGGATGGAGAAACCCCTGTTATTTTTCTATAAAGCTCGCAAATCACTCATTTAGTACCCAATTTAGCCCTCTTATGGTTTCTAAAGTGTTAATTTTACAGAAAAACGTGCTTGAAATGTGGCGAAACTGTGTGGATATGGGTATAGCGTGACTGCGGCATATTCATCTAAACTAATGTATAATACTTGTTGTTTGGCCTTTTGCTCAGTACCTATTGGGTAAATGCTTAAAGGCAGACGCATTATTGCATCAGATTGTAGGGGAATATGGCTAAAAAAACGTTTCAGAAAATTTTGGTAGCAAACCGTAGTGAAATTGCAATTCGTGTTATGCGGGCTGCAAATGAGCTTGGTAAAAAGACAGTTGCAGTTTATGCAAAAGAAGATCGCTTGGCGCTGCATCGATTTAAATCCGATGAATCTTATCAAATTGGTGCGAATCTTGGCCCGGTCAAAGCCTATCTATCAATTGATGAAATGATTCGCGTGGCGCTTAAATCTGGCGCTGATGCTATTCACCCAGGCTATGGGTTTTTGTCTGAAAATCCAGAATTTGCTGATGCGTGTGCACAGAACGGTATCGCCTTTATTGGTCCAAAATCAGAGACGATGCGTTTGCTTGGTGATAAAGTTTCAGCGCGAAATGCGGCGGTTGCAGCTGGTGTTCCCGTTGTGCCTGCCACGAGTGCATTGCCAGATGATATTGATGAAATCAAACGCCTTGCTCAAGAGGTCGGCTATCCCTTGATGCTGAAAGCAAGTTGGGGTGGTGGTGGCCGCGGTATGCGCCCGATCTACAGCGAAGATGAACTTGAAGACAGCGTTCTGGCTTCGCGCCGTGAGGCAAAAGCTGCTTTTGGTAATGATGAGCTTTTCTTAGAAAAACTCATTGAAGCAGCGCGCCATGTGGAAGTTCAAGTTCTTGGCGATCAACATGGTACTGTGGTTCATTTGTTTGAACGTGACTGCACGGTTCAACGGCGCAACCAAAAAGTGGTTGAACGGGCACCGGCACCTTATCTTGATGACGAACAACGCGCCGAACTTTGTGAACTTGGCCTAAAGATTGCGCGGTATGCCAATTATGAATGTGCAGGCACCGTAGAGTTTTTGATGGATATTGCATCGGGCGCTTATTATTTCATTGAAGTAAACCCACGTATTCAAGTGGAACACACGGTTACCGAAGAGATTACGGGTATTGATATTGTTAAATCGCAAATTGCCATTTGCGAAGGCGGGCGTATTGGTGTGGCGACGGAAAGCTGCATCCCCGCGCAAAAAGATATAAAGCTTAATGGCCATGCATTGCAGTGCCGGATTACAACAGAAGACCCGCGCAACAATTTCATTCCAGATTACGGCCGTATTACAGCGTATCGTGGTGCGACGGGTTTTGGTGTGCGCCTTGATGGTGGAACAGCTTATTCTGGCGCAGTTATTACTCGCTACTATGATTCATTGCTTGAAAAAGTAACATGCTGGGCACCAAGTCCATCAGAAGCAATTAAGCGCATGGACCGTGCGTTGCGAGAATTTCGAATTCGTGGTGTCGCGACTAACTTAGCTTTTGTTGAGAATTTGATTGGCCATGAAGCGTTCATTAATGCGACATATTCAACCAGATTTATTGATAGCCATCCTGAATTATTTGAATTTCCAAAACGGCGGGATCGTGCCAGTAAACTATTGCGCTACATTGCCGATATTACGGTAAATGGCCACCCTGAAGTTGAGGGTCGCCCAACGCCACCTTCGTATGCGGTGTTGCCTCGCGCACCTGAAGCTATTGCGATAAAACCTGCAAACGGTACTAAAAATTTACTTGATGAGCAGGGGCCAAAAGCTGTTGGTGACTGGATGTTAGCGCAGAAAAAAGTCTTGATTACAGATACGACAATGCGTGATGCACACCAGTCTCTCTTGGCAACACGAATGCGCAGTTATGATATGGTTGCAGCGGCTAGAAGCTATGCTGCTGATCTGCCTGATTTATTCTCGCTTGAGTGTTGGGGTGGAGCGACGTTTGATGTGTCGATGCGCTTCCTTCAAGAGTGTCCGTGGGAACGGTTGCGCCGTATTCGAAAACGAGTGCCTAACTTATTGTTGCAAATGCTGTTGCGTGGATCGAATGGTGTTGGCTATGAAAATTATCCAGATAATGTGGTGCGTAAGTTCACGTTGCAAGCAGCAGATTCTGGCATCGATGTTTTTCGGGTTTTTGATAGTTTAAACTGGGTTGAGAATATGCGCGTCTCTATGGATGCGGTGCTTGAAGCCAATAAAATTTGCGAAGCGGTGGTTTGTTATACGGGTGATATTCTTGATCCTGCTCGTTCTAAGTATGACCTGAAGTATTACACGGGTATGGCCAAAGAATTGGCAGATGCGGGCGCTCATGTCATTGGTCTTAAAGATATGGCGGGATTGCTCAAACCTGCAGCGGCTAGTGTGTTGGTTAAAGCTTTAAAAGAAGAGACGGGATTGCCTGTTCATTTCCATACCCATGATACGTCAGGCATTGCGGCGGCAACAATTATAGCTGCGGTCGATGCAGGTGTTGATGCGGTTGATGCAGCGATGGATTCGTTTTCAGGATTAACGTCGCAACCAAACTTGGGATCAATTGTTGAGGCCTTGCGTAATACACCACGTGATACGGGGTTGGACCCAAAAGTCATACGTCAGTTCTCAGATTATTGGGAAAATGTGCGAATGCAATATGCTGCGTTTGAATCAGATTTAAAAGCTGGCGCATCAGAAGTCTACTTGCATGAGATGCCAGGTGGTCAATTTACCAACCTTAAAGAGCAAGCCCGTTCGCTTGGTCTTTCAGAGCGTTGGCATGAAGTGGCACAAACCTACGCAGATGTGAACCAGATGTTTGGTGATATTGTTAAGGTAACGCCGTCTTCAAAAGTGGTTGGAGATATGGCTTTGGCCATGGTGTCTGCGGGTCTTACGCGCGCCGATGTCGAAAACCCTGATAAAGATGTGTCGTTCCCTGATTCAGTGGTTGGGTTCTTTAATGGTGATTTGGGTCAACCTCCTGGTGGTTTTCCAAAAGCATTGCAAAATAAAGTTTTAAAAGGGGAAAAGGGTTTAACTGTTCGTCCTGGTTCTGTTTTGCCTGCCGCTGATCTTGATAAGAAGCGTCAAAAGGCTGAAAAAAAAGCTGGGCGTAAGATCACTGAGGAAGAGTTTAATTCTTACCTCATGTATCCAAAGGTGTTTGTAGATTTTGCAAAACGCCAACGTAAATATGGTCCTGTTTCAGGTTTGCCAACCGAGCAATTCTTTTATGGCATGAAACCGGGTAGCGAAATTTCGGTGACGATTGAAACAGGTAAAACCCTTGTGGTTCGATGCTTGGCTATTGGCGAAACCAATGAAGAGGGCGATGTTAAGGTTTTCTTTGAATTAAATGGTCAACCACGTATGGCAAAAGTTGCTAACCGTAGTGCTAGCGCAGGGGCGAGCAAGCATCCAAAAGCTGAGATCGGCAACGCTCTTCATGTGGCTGCGCCAATGCCGGGCGTTGTTTCGTCGATGACCGTTGAAGTTGGGCAGAAAGTTTCTGTAGGTGATGTGGTGCTAACCATT
>JAMOMM010000023.1 GCA_027067085.1 Hyphomicrobiales bacterium | reverse complement strand
AAGCCTGAAAGGCGAGAGGTTGATGTTTCGAGACGTTGAACCATTTGGGTTGATGTTTCTTCAATCGAACCAGACAAGCGTGCGGTTGATTCATCAAGGTGAGCTGACATTTGACCTGTTGCTTCTGCAACACGGTTAAATAGAACACCTGTTGTCTCTTCAAGTTTACCAGAAATCTGATTGGTGGTTTTTTCAACTTCACTGTAAAGAGCGCTGGTTGAATCTTCCAAACGAGAGGTCATTTTGGTCGAAGCATCTTCGAGGTATGTATAAAGATCATCGCGTGCTTGGGCAACATTGCCAACAAAATCGCCAGAAACGGACAATAGTTTGTCAGATAAGGCAACGCCTGATGTTTCAATTTGTTGAGAAACATCAATACCAGATTTTTCCATAACCGTGGCCACTTCAGACGCTGTGGATTTAAGGTGGTAGGATAGGTTTGATGAGGTTGATTGCAGCAATTCAGCAAACTGTGCGCCTGTTGTTGTAAGGGTTTCGGATAACCCGCCTGTCATGCGTTCGACATTACGCAAGACATCGGTGTTGGCAGTGGAAAGTTCATCAGCGCTGGTTTTCAGCGTTGCTACAACTTTAGTTTCCATGTTGTGGATGTTTTCGTTGAAGTCTGAAGACTCTTTATTGATCCGCGTTGTTGACGCATCCAAAGCGTCAATTTGAGTGGTCAAACTTTCAGAGAAAACCCGCATTTCATTGACCAGAACGCCTGACATTTGGTCCATGCGTTGAGTTTGTTGATTGATTTCGGTGCCAGCAATACCTGCACGGTTAGAGAACTCATCAACGGTTTGTTTCAAGTCGCCAGAAGAAAGTTTTAGCTCATCATCAATGGTTGAAAGGGTGTTGTTGGCTGTTTTGACCAAACCGCCGAGTGCGCCGGTGTTTTCTTCTAAACGAGAAATAAGAGGGGCTGTTTCAGCGGCAATAACATCACCAGCTTCACGCAGAGCGTTACGTTGATTTTCAAGACCAGACAATAAAGTGCGGATACGCTCTTCATTATTACCAAAGGCGCGTTCAATGTTTGAAATTTCGCGGTGAACCATGCCTTCAAGTTCGCCAGCGCGCGCCATTGCATGTTCAATGCCGCCAACAAGTTGGTCAACATCATAACGAATTGATTGCGAGATTGACATCAGGCCATCGGCCGCGACTTCTTGCGGGCGGATCAAACGCATAGCCGTGTGGATCAGGCCTTCTGAAACGTGACGCATTTGTTGGGCGCGCCATAATAGGTAAGCCGTTGAGAATGAAAGTAGGATTGGCAAGAACAGAATAAGTGTTCCAGAGAGAACTTGTGGCAAGTTATTGCCTGCCAAAGGTTCTGCCAATACAAATAGGCGGTCTGCAAAAAGGGCAAAGAATGCAAACACCCATAAGATAGAGGTTAAAAAAGCAACCCAAAGCGGGGCACTAGAGGGACGCTTGCGCATGCGTGAAATTAGAGCGGCAGTGCCTGGCTCGTTTTCATTAGCTGGACGTGATCGCAATGGCTGGCCACCACGTGGAGCACTCTTTGGTGCAGGTCCGCGTGCTTGTTGTGCATTACCTTGAGAGCGTCCAGGCGCTGGTCTCTTTGGATTTGCCCCTGTTGGAGCTGGTCTTGCACCTTTAGCTTTTTTTGCTGCCGGTTTTTTGTCTGAAGCTTTGTTAGCCATTGTTTGCCCTGCTTTTACGCTTTAAACTTAGTTATTCTTGTTCTCACATACCTTAGCTTTTTGCTAATTTATGCGATTGCTGATTCAAAGTGAAAGAATTGGTAGCACCCCATGTTCGCCTGTCTGTGTACTCACAAAACAAATTGTGAATTTTAAAACCGAACTTCATCCCTCGTATTACAAGACATTTAAGGCCAAACCTGCGCCAAAATATGGCAAGATTTGTTTCTTCAACATCTTGTTAAACGGGAAAGAGAGTTAACTGCCTCCTCTAGCCCTATCGCCGCAATTTCTTAATATAGCTGATTTTCGCGGTTTTTTGAATCTCTTAGAGGCTTTTTGAACCAATTCATTAAAAACTTGGTTAATTTTTGTACAAATTTGAATCAGTTGATTCTGGTTTTGTTAACGAATTTGGCAATTTTCTGGGATTATTGCTTTTTTGACAGCAGATCGGAAAGCTTTATCAGAGTAGGGTGTTTTGAAGCAAAAAAGTGGTGGAGAGGCTCAAATGACCCAACTTGCAGAAAAATCGGTACATAATGGCATGGATATTGTTCGTGCAGAGATTAACCCTGAAATTCTCGATTTGGCACACTTAGCACGTTATACTGGTGGTGATGTTAGCCTTGAGAGTGAGTTGATGGGGTTGTTTAAGCTTCAAGCTGAACAACAAATATCTGTCATTCTGGCTGCTGCTGATAAAGCTGAGTGGGATATGGCTGTTCATACGATAAAGGGTAGTGCGCAAGGGATTGGAGCTGTAGGCCTTGCAATAACAGCTCGTAAACTTGAAGATGTTCCGTTTGAGGGCGCAGAGAGTCAAAAACTGGCTGTGTTGACTGAACTTAAACTAGAAATGGTTAAATGCCTTGATAGTGTAGATCAGTTTATTTCAGCTGCTGACCTTATGGGTGAATAAAGTTCCAACAACGCTGCAGGCACTAAACTTGATTTGGTGCATTGTTTTTGGGCGTACAATTGCTTATGTAGACAATTGAAACGAAAAGGCGCGGAAGTTTTAAAATCTTGCGCGCCATCATCTTGTCTGGTGCGTGTCGGATTAATTTGGAATCACTTCAAAATATTAAAGTGATGCCTTGAACTGATTGAAACGCGACACGCTATAATTAAGGGTTGGGTAATGACCAAAATTACATTTGTTGAGCACAATGGCAAAGAGCACACTGTGGATGTTGAAAACGACATGACACTGATGGAGGCTGCCGTTAAAAATATGGTTCCTGGTATTGATGCTGATTGCGGTGGTGCATGTGCGTGCGCGACTTGTCATGTTTATGTTGAGCCTGATTGGGTTGAAAAAACGGGCGATCGCGAAGAAACCGAAGAAGACATGCTCGACTTTGCTTTTGATGTGCAAGAAAACAGCCGCTTGTCTTGCCAGATTAAAATTAGCGAGGCGCTTGATGGTCTTGTGGTTAAACTGCCCGAGAAACAATTCTAAAATACAAAAAAATAGGTGATGTGCCATGAGTGGTGATGTGATTACAACTGATGCAGTGATTATTGGCGGTGGACCTTGCGGTTTGTTTGCCATTTTTGAATTGGGGCTGTTGGACATCAAATGCCACGTGGTCGATATTCTTGACAAACCGGGCGGTCAATGTGCCGAGCTTTATCCTGAAAAGCCTATTTATGATATTCCTGCGTTGCCAGAGGTTTCTGGCCAAGAGCTGACGGACCGTTTGATGGAACAGGCATCCCCGTTTGATCCACAATATCATTATAGCCAAATGGTCACTGAATTGATTAAGCATGGCGACAATGACTTTGAACTCAAAACTGATGGTGGCATGACGTTTAGAGCCAAGGTCGTGGTCATCGCGGCAGGTGGGGGTAGTTTTATGCCTAAAAAACCTCCGATGCCTGGCATTGCTGATTTTGAAGACACATCGGTGTTTTACTCGGTACGGGAGATGGAAAAGTTTC
Source organism: Hyphomicrobiales bacterium (assembly GCA_027067085.1). Taxonomy (GTDB): domain Bacteria; phylum Pseudomonadota; class Alphaproteobacteria; order Rhizobiales; family Aestuariivirgaceae; genus JALWJW01. Next base: position 860 of record JAMOMM010000023.1, on the reverse strand, counting down.
GCGGTAAAGATATTTTAATTGTTGGCGGTGGCGACAGTGCGCTCGATTGGGTCAATAATTTGCAACCCATAGCCAAATCTATGACGTTGCTGCATCGTCGCCCCGAGTTTCGCGCCGCACCTGATAGCGTCAACAAAATGCGCGCGATTGAAGATGCTGGAAAAATGAAATTCCAACTTGGTCAGGTGACTGAACTGCTTGGCGATAACGGTCAGCTAACGGGCATTAAAGGCAAAAATAAAGAGGGTGAGTTTGAGCTTGCCTGCGATACCATGTTGCCGTTCTTTGGTTTGACCATGAAGCTTGGTCCTGTGGCCGACTGGGGTTTGAATTTAGAAGAGAATTTGATCCCTGTTGATACGGAAAAGTTTGAAACCTCTGTACCGGGCATTTTTGCGATTGGTGACATTAACAATTATCCGGGTAAGTTGAAGCTCATTCTATCAGGCTTCCATGAAGCTGCATTAATGGCCCAACAAGCCTTCCGCTATATCAATCCGGGCGAGCGTTTGCGCTTTCAATACACCACGTCGTCTTCTAGTTTACAGAAGAAGTTGGGTGTGAAGTAGGCAGCTAGCTGCTTGGGTGGTGACGCTTTTTTAGGTAACATTACGAAAGGGGTTAAAAACCCCTTCCAGCTTGAGCACTGTTACTGCATGATGCAGTGGTGATTAACTCATCAAGCTTGCTCGTTTATTGAGACATAAGAACGGGCGTTGTCATGTGTTGCAGCATTGAGTTTGTCACGCCACCAAAGGCTTTTTCACGCAACCGCGAATGACTAAAAGCGCCCATGACCAACAAGTCAGCACCACTGTCTGACAAGTAGTTGAGGATAAGTGTGTCGGTTGAAACATCGT
>JAMOMM010000022.1 GCA_027067085.1 Hyphomicrobiales bacterium | reverse complement strand
GCTCGCCGTGCTTGCTCCTTGCCCTTCTCATTCAATTGAGAATCCATTTGTCCTTGTACAATCTTATCTTTGTTCCATTGGGTTTCGCCATGGCGCAGGAAATAAAAATTTTGGGCGGTGAGCATAAAATGTCCTTTATTTATACGGTAACAGAATTCACTACAGTGACCACAATGAAACAACTAGGCAACCATTTTTCCACGCCCTGAGTTTTTACAGAATCTAACTACAAGACAACGAGCTAGAATCGCGCTAATCTCATATTATGCATATTATTCCTGACCCCCAAATTCCACCCTCATTATTAGCCGTTGCCGACAACAAGCCACCTGAAAAAGTTGGTATTGTTGGGGCTGGTAAAGATGTGGTTATTCAAAGCGTCAAACGGGCCTTTGAAGCTGATCTTTTAGTGCCAGTGTTTTATGGCGACACCAATGATATAAAAAAGTGTGCTGATGACCTTAACTGGGACATTAGTGCTTTTGAAATTGTTCAAGCTGATGACGAACATGCTGCGGGACATTTGGCGGCGATGGCGGCGGGGCGTGGTGAATTAGATATGCTGATGAAGGGGCAAATTCATTCCGATGAATACCTCAAAGCCATTCTCAATAAAGAAGCTGGCCTGCGTACTAAAGAACGCTTGACCCATGTGTTTTCCATCACGTTTGATGGATCAGAAAAACCGCTATTGATTAGCGATGCGGCGGTCAATGCTACACCTGATTTTACCACGCAAAAATCTATTATTCGTAATGCGGTTTATGTGGCGCATAAATTGGGTATCGCCTGCCCTAAGGTGGCGTTTTTATCGGCGACGGAAACTACCAACCCGCATATTCCCTCTTCTATTACCGCACACGAATTATGCGTGTGGGCAAAAGACAACATTGAAAATGCTCTGTTTTGCGGGCCACTCGCATTTGATCTTTGCATCTCTCCATATGCCGCGAAAATCAAAGATATTACCGACCCTGTGGCAGGCCATGCTGACATTATCATTGTGCCCGAAATCACAGTGGGCAACGCCCTACTTAAAGCCATGGTGCATATGATGGGGGCATGCTCTGCTGGTGTTGTGATGGGAGCAAAGGTGCCTGTTATTTTAACCAGCCGCGCCGCACCACCTGCAGCACGCTTGGCTTCTGTTGCCTTAGCTAGTCTTGTTTCTGAGTAATGTTCGAGCTTTTCTCGCCCGCAATTTTGGCGTTATTCTTCGTCGTTGCTTTGGGCGCTGGATATGTGCGCGGATTTTCTGGCTTCGGATTTTCAGCCATCGTCGTTGCATCTATGTCTTTGGTGATGGACCCGTTTGTCATTGTAACCATGGCAATCATTTTTGAATTGGTTACGTCTCTGTTCCAATTCAAAGCGGTTTATCCAATCATGGAAAAACCTGTTGTGGCAAAGCTACTTATTGGCGCGGCGATCGCAATGCCGATTGGCGTGAGCCTGCTTGTTTCTCTTGATGTTGATTTGGTACGCATCGTGTTGTCATTGTTCATTCTGGGCATGTGCTTGGTGCTGTTATCAGGTTGGTCACTCAAAAAGAAACCTGGTACTATGGGACAGATTGGTGTTGGTGGTATTTCTGGATTTGCCAATTCCATGGCCATTGGCGGCTTACCTGTAGGGTTGTTTTTGTCGGCCCAAAACACCAAACCATCACAGTTTCGCGCCAACATGATTGGCTATTTGTTTTTACTCGACCTTATAGGCATTGTGATTTTGTACTGGCATGGCCGCGTAACAGTTGCCGTTTTGGTCAGTGCTGCTATGATTTTGCCTGCGGTTTTATTTGGTACTTATTTGGGCAGCAGACGGTTTTCCAATACACCACCAGCCAATTTCAAACGCCTTGTAATCCTACTTTTAATTGCCCTTAGCGTAATGGGTTTGGCTAAATCTTTCCTTTGAATTGCCTTGTCAGCGCCTAATTTCGCCTCACTGGCGGCACGGTTAGCCGCAACACTGCCTGTTAATCGAGGCCAAAATTACTGAGCCTGAATTACTGGGACGGTAAAGATTGAGGGAAAGAGATCATGGGCGAAACATCCACTTCCAAAACAAGCGAAACCAAAATCAACAGTTTTGTTGATCGGTTAATTGGTAAAGCAACAGCATATACCGAAAAACCTGAACCAACGTTTTTCAAAGATGAACCTGCTTGCATTGAAGATACACAATGGTCAAATATCGGCGCTTTGCGTAAGCCACTTGGATTGGCAAAAGGTTTAAAAATGCAGACACGATCAACCCCGACGAATGCAGCGCCAGATTATACACCCGCCCCAGAACGCGAAACCCGCGGCAAGCGTTTATCACGCAATGAACTTGAGGCAATGTTAGATCAGTTTTATGAAACGAGCGATAAGCCAACGCCACCGAGCACTCAAACACCGCGTTTGCGTGATGGCAAAGTTCATCACGCCCAAAAAGCAGGTAATCGCATGATACAGAAAATGGCCATGGCTTCATCTGTTGCGTTACTATTGGGGTTTGGTGTTGGACTATATTCTTTATCGAGCCAGGGTGGTGATACGGTGATGGGTAAAAACCTCAACCAAGCAATTGCCAATATGGGGGCCAGTGTTGCCTCGCTTATTATGCCGCAATCTAAGGGTGCAGAAAAAATCGCAATGGCGCGCAAAGCTTGGACTAATAACGGTCAAGGTAATGGCCAAAACGTTCAACTGACCAAGCCTGTTAAAACAGCCAGCTTGGTGGTGGCCGATGCCAGCGGTACAATTGCTGTGGGCATTCCGCTTCAACTCAAGCTTGATGCTCCAGTGGGAAATTCATTCGTTGAAATTATCGTCAACAACGTGCCAGCTGATGCGGTGTTAACGGCAGGCACTCGCCAAGACAATGGCGTATGGGTGTTAAAACCAAACGAACTTTCCCACGTAAAGCTTGTATTATCATCCGAGCAAAGCGAACCACTGCGGCTTGATATTGAACTGATTGAAGCAAAGACAGGTGAACTATTGACCCCGCCGCGCGTCATCAAGGTTTCGGTGATTTCAATGAAACCATTTAAAGTTGGCGGGTTATAATTTTTAAAGCTAATTGATTGGCCAGATTTTTTCTGATTAAGGTAATCCTGAAACAATTTTAGGACACCCCTCATGTCAGATCAAACCGAACAAAAAAACCGCGCTAGTGACGTTATCGTCAAAGGTTTGCAAAGCCACGGCACAAAGCGACTGTATTGTGTGCCGGGTGAAAGTTATCTCACTTTGCTTGATAGCTTATATGACAGCAGCAAAATCGAAACGATTGTTTGCCGCCACGAATCTGGCGCGGGATTTATGGCGCTGGCAGAAGCAAAACTGACGGGCAAAGCTGGCGTATTTGCGGTTAGTCGTGGGCCGGGCGCAACCAACGGTTCGATTGCTCTTCATGTTGCCGAACAAGATGGCGTGCCTTTAATTTGCTTAATCGGACAAGTATCACGCGCTGAAAAGGGCAAAGACGCGTTTCAGGAGATGAACTATTTCGATTATTTTGGTAGTGTCTGCAAAGCCGTGTTTGAACCATCGCAAGGCGATGATGTGGCAAACGTGTTAGCGCAAGCCATTTTGATTGCAGAGAGCGGCACGCCCGGTCCTGTAGTTATTTCCATGCCAGAGGATATGCTGGCCGACTATACACAAAACACCGCGCAACTTTCCCCTGCTGAAACACCTTCAAAAGCCAAAGATAATCAAAGCCAACAACTGCTTGATCTGATCGCGGCGGCCAAACAGCCTTTAATTTTTGCTGGCAATCAAATGCGTGGCGAAAAACCACAAGAAGCCCTTAGTGCCTTTGCCGAAAAATTTCAAATCCCCGTTGTTTGCGGCTGGAAAGCCCAAGATGTCTTTGACAACTATAATCCTCTTTATGGCGGGCATATTGGCTTTGGCGCGCCATTGGTACAAAAGGAATTATACTCACGCGCAGATCTCATTATTGCCGTTGGCAGCCGCCTTGGGGATGTTTCAACAATGAACTACGCGGTGCCACTCGCACCCAAACCACTTCAACCATTGGTCCACATCAACCAAGATAAAGCCCAAATTGGCAAAGTCTATGACACTGATCTCGCCATTTGCGCTGATGTAGGGGCATTTCTTTCAACGATGCTTGAGCACGATACGGTTGCCAACAAGGCAACAAGCGATTGGGTTAACGAGGTAAAACAATTCGTCGATGAGTTTATGACTTTTACCTCGGTTGAACCAGACGATGGCGTTGATTTTGGCAAAGTGGTGACGGCGGCAGCAACACTTGCGCCCGATGATGCCATCATCATTACAGATTCTGGTAATTTCTCTAGTTGGGTGCATCGCTATTGGCGGCTTGGCAAAAGTCATACCATGCTTGGTGCCGTTGGCGGGGCAATGGGCTTTGGTGTGCCCGGCGCCGTTGGTGCTGCCCTTACCCAGCCTGATCGCATGGTCATTTGCGTGGTTGGTGATGGCGGCATTTTGATGACGGGCCAAGAGATCGCAACGGCGGT
>JAMOMM010000021.1 GCA_027067085.1 Hyphomicrobiales bacterium | reverse complement strand
TGAGCGATTTGTGGTCTGGGCGAGGACGGTCAGAAAGCGGCGCACCCGCTGTACCAAGGTAGATAAATCCAGCCAGTTTTTCGTGCGCCTCTAAACCAAAACTTTCAAGTACAACGCGGTCAAACGCTGCCCACCCCGAAATCCATTGGCAACCAAAGCCCATTGCAGTGGCACCAAGCAACATATTCTGACACACCGCACCAACAGATAATTCTTGCTCCCAAATGGGGATTTTTTTAGAGTCTTCGGTAGATGAAACCACACCGATAACAACAGGTGCCCGCAAAAAAGTGGCCCGCTGCTGTTCTATCATCTCATTTGAATGCTCAGGGTTTAACGCCCGCCACTGTTTGGCCAAAACATCACCAGCGCGCTTGCGCCCCTCGCCTGCAAAAACGATAAATCGCCAAGGCTTAAACTTACCATGATCTGGCACCCGAACCGCCAACTCAATCAGCTTTTCCACCTGTTCATCATCAGGGCCAGGCTCGACCATATCTTTTGCTAATGCCGAACGCCGCGTTGCCAGTAACTCTAGAACTGAATTGGTATTGTTTAAATCTTCATCGGCTACGGGGCCGGGAAGTTTGCGTGATTTCTGACCCATTTCAACCTCAACTAAAAAATCCAAATTCTTATGTAGTGATTTTTTCGCCGATGCGCCAGAAATGATTATTGAGTAATGATCCCTAGTTAGACCGCTTTTCTAAAGCCTGCTCTAATTTATCTAAGCCAGCATTCAGTTTTGATCGCGTGCATGCAATGTTTAAACGCATAAACCCTTCACCTTCTGGACCAAATGAGCCGCCATTGGTTATCGCCCAACGCGCATCTTCTCGTAAAAACTTTACCAAATCTGTTTGTTTAAGCTTGAGCTTGCGAAAATCAAGCCATAACAAAAACGTGCCCTCTGGTTCGATAAAGCTAACAGCTTTCATCGTTTCAAATCTGGCCCGCACAAGTTCAATATTTTCCTGAAAATGCACAAGCAAGCTATCTAGCCAAGGTCCACCTGAGCGAAAAGCCGCATTCATCGCAACACTGGCAAAAGCATTATTCTTATTAACAGTTAAACGGCTATTTTCAGCTTGCAGCCGCTTTCGGATTCCCTCGTTGCTCACAATGGCAAAAGCCGAGCAACACGACGCAATATTAAAACTCTTTGCAGGTGACAAACAAATTATCGCATTATCGGCCAACTCGTTCCCAAGAAGAGCGAATGGTGTATATGGCGCATTGGCATAAGTGATGTCGCAATGGATTTCATCACTCACGACCAAAACATTATGCGCCAAACATATCTCACCTATACGGCGCAAATCATCAGCGCTCCAAACCCGCCCAATAGGATTGTGTGGATTACACAAAAACATCATCGTTGTCTTGGGATCTGCAGCCCTTGCAGCAAGGTCGTCAAAATCAATTTCATAGCGCCCATTTATCAATTTGAGATTGTTTTTTACAACACGGCGATCATTCTCATTGAGAGTATCATAGAAATCAAAAAATACGGGCGGTTGAACAATAACCCCCTCACCCTTTTTCGTAAACGCATTGAGTGCCATCGATAAGGTATTCAGAACATTTGGCGAGCGTACAATATGCTCATCGCTTATCTTCCAGTTGTGCCGATCATTAAACCAATCAATCAAACTAGGAAATAAATCTGCAGGCACGGCCTCATAACCAAATACCCCGTGAGCCAAACGCTGAGCCATAGCATCAAGCACCGCTTGTGGCGGCTTAAAGTCCATATCAGCAACACCAGCCGCAAACCGATCCGCCCCATCGGTCCCAACCACCATAGGGTGAACTTTAAGGGCGGGAACGACCGTTCTATCTATATCTACATCAAACATACTTCATCTTCCTTGCGTGCAAAATCCCTACACGTTTCTATATTCTAAATATTGGCTAAAATATGCAAATAATACAATTCAATTAAACCTCGCCAAAGCTCGTTAACCATTTGTTAAGAGTTTAGTTGCGCCCAAGTCCCATTTATAGTTTTATATTTTCAAGCCGATCGGATAACTGGTCGGGGGGAAATAAGAACCTCGTCATAAGGGTTCTGGCGTCTGTTGGGAAACAGGAGAACGTATTGCCAAGATTACTCACTTGCGCAAGACAACACAAGCAAGGCCACCGTCTAACTCCGGTGGCCTTCATTGTTTGCGGTGTCGTTGCCACAGCATTAAATTCAAGCGTTACAAGCGCCGCCTTTCGCGCGCCATCTAACAATGAAATCATTACAGGCTCACTGCCCTCTCCCGCCCAACAAGAAGAACAATTGCGTCACGCTAAAGAAGGCACCGAAGGCCTAGAGCTTGTTGCCAGATTGAGCGAAACGAGCAGTTATATTAAGCGCCCCGTTGAATGGACTGTTTTTGAGCGCGACCCGCAAATGGCCAACTTTGGTAAACAAGTTTATCACGGTGTTGTATCACTCGCTGATATATCATTAAAACCGGGCCAATATCGCATTGAAGCAAAATATGGCTATGCAACAACAGCTAAAAACGTAACCATTTTGCCACAAACCAGATTGGCCGTAAGTTTAAACCTTCAAGTTGGCGGTATCCGCACCCTTTCAAAAGTATTTGGCGTTAACGCCAACAATTATGCCAACGCCACCCACAAAATTTATCGCCTGCAAGACAACAAGCCCGTTAAACTCATTACGGACAAAGTTTCCCAAGGTGAAATTATCCGCCTTTCTGCTGGCGAATATAAAATTGAAAGCCGTTTTGAACTTGGCAACACCTTAGCTGTGGCAAAAGTAACGATCAAACCTGGCATTTTGACCTCACTCAATATTGAGCATCAGGCATCAATGGCGCGCTTACAGTTTGTCAAGCAAAGCCAAAAAGAAGCCAAATGGACGGTAACCAGCTTAAAGTCTGGTCCAAATGGCCGATGGTCAAAATCTGGCACCAGCAAAACACCCAACATTATCCTAGCTCCCGGTCGATACCAATTTGCAGCCAGCATAAACGGGAAAAAGTTTATCAAGACACTGACCCTTGAACGCGGCAAAGCAGCAACGATTTTGCTCGGAAAATAACCACAAAGAAAATAACCACAAAAAAAGCGGGCCAATTAAGACCCGCCTTTATTTTATTTGATATGCAAAAATCAACTACCTTAAATCAGGTGGTGTTGCTTCACTCGTCAATGCATCAATCGCCTCAACCAAGGTCATTGATTTTTGATCGCGAGAACCCAAACGGCGCATATTAACCGTTTCTTCTTCAACTTCGCGCATGCCGATCACCAAAATCACTGGCACTTTACTCACTGAGTGCTCGCGAACTTTGTAGTTGATTTTCTCGTTACGAGTATCAACTTCAACATGCATGCCTTTAGCACGTAATTGCTCAGCAACACTGTGTGCATATTCATCTGCTTCAGATTTAATCGTACAAACCACAACTTGCAACGGTGCTAACCACAAGGGGAAGTGACCGGCATGGTGTTCAATCAAAATGCCTGCAAAGCGCTCAAGCGAACCAAACATGGCGCGATGGATCATCACTGGTGTGTGCTTGTTGCTATCTGAGCCAATATAAAACGCATCAAAGCGGCCAGGCAGTGTAAAATCCATTTGAACGGTGCCACATTGCCAATCACGGCCAATGGCATCACGCAAAACATATTCCAGCTTAGGGCCATAAAACGCACCCTCGCCCGGATTAAGTTCATATTCATCACCAGCCTCATCAACAGCGTGCTTCAAAGCTTTTTCAGCCGCATCCCAAACTTCATCGGAACCAACGCGCTTCTCAGGTCGGTCAGAAAACTTAATGCGTAAATCTTCAAAGCCAAAGTCTTTATAGATGGAGAGCATGAGGTTGTGCACCTTGATGCACTCCTGCGTAATTTGTTCGTTGGTACAAAAAATATGCGCGTCATCTTGAGTGAACGAGCGAACTCGCATCAAACCATGCAACGCACCAGATGGCTCATAGCGATGCACCTTGCCAAATTCAGCAAGTTTTACAGGTAAATCTCGATACGATTTCAAGCCATTCTTAAAGATTTGCACATGACCAGGGCAGTTCATTGGTTTAAGCGCAAAAACCCGATTATCTTCGGTTTCGGTGATAAACATATTCTCGCGGAATTTTTCCCAGTGGCCAGATTGTTCCCACAAAGCGCGGTCCATCATATCAGGGGAATTGACTTCGCTATAGCCAGCTTTTTCCTGCATTCGGCGCATATAATCAATCAGCGTTGAAAACAACCGCCAACCTTTAGGGTGCCAAAATACGGAACCGGGAGCCTCTTCTTGAAAATGGAATAAATCCATTTCACGGCCAAGGCGGCGATGGTCACGCTTTTCAGCTTCTTCCAAACGAACAAGATATTCATCTAAATCTTTTTGATTTGCCCAAGCCGTTCCATAAATACGGGTCAGCACTTCGCGATCTGAATCCCCGCGCCAATACGCACCAGCAACCTTCATCAATTTAAAGGCTTTTCCCACTTTACCTGTTGAAGGCAAATGCGGC
>JAMOMM010000020.1 GCA_027067085.1 Hyphomicrobiales bacterium | reverse complement strand
TTTACTAGCAAGCGGCCTGTTGGCTTTTGGGAAGCGTTACAAGGAACTGAGTATGGCTTTTGGGCAAACGTAAACCCAGAGGTGCCGCATGCGCGCTGGAGCCAAGCACAAGAACGCTTGCTTGATACGGGCAAAAAAGTACCAACTAAAATGTTCAATGGTTATGGTGAGTACGTGGCGCACCTATATAAAGATCTACAAGGTGAAGTGTTGTATCGCTAGAGCGTTTCATGTTTTGTTGTGAATCACAAACAGGACATGAAACGCCGTAGTTTCAATCACTTAAATAGGTCGTTCTAGGTCAATGAAAACATGAATGACTCTAACCTATTTTGGACTTGGTAATGGCAGTGACCCATCGCGTTTGTGGGTGCGCATGACAAAGTTTGAGCGCACATCTTTAACGCTGGGGTGTTTGAGTAATCGCTTGAGGACAAACTTTTCATAACCATCAATATCGGGTGTGGCGACTTCCATTAGATAGTCCATATCACCTGATACGAGATGGCAGGAAACAACTTCTGGCCAATGTGTGACGCTGGAAACGAACTTTTCAGCTTCACGGTCTTGGTGACGTTCAACTTTTACGGTCACAAATACAGTTAAACCTAGACCCATTTTCTTGCGGTTGATAAGGGCTTTGTAACCCTCAATGATCCCGTCATCTTCAAGCTTTTTAACTCTGCGTAGACATGGCGTTGGCGATAGCCCGACCTTGTCTGCCAACGCCTGATTGGTTTGTCGGGCATCAGATTGTAATGCGGCGAGAATTTTAAGATCAATCGTATTGATGTTCATGTTGGTTGATTCTGTCGATATTTTAAAAATATTAGAATATTGTGCTTATCTTTAATGGCTATTTGACATATTTGCACGAAAATTCCTACTGGTTTCTATATACTTGAATGATCTTAATTCTGGAGAGAAACAATGACTTCATCACCTAAACGCAATGCCAAAAGCGGCTTTGCAACGCGCGCTATTCATTTTGGCTATAATGCCCAAGACTATCACGGGGCGCTGAACCCGCCGCTTTTCCTCACATCGACCTATGGTTTTGAAAGTTCGATGGACGGTAGTGATCGTTTTGCAGGCGAGGCGCAAGGTTATATTTATCATCGCGTTGGCAACCCAACGGTGAGTATTTTAGAGAAACGGTTGGCAGAACTTGAAGGTGGTGAAGCAGGTCTTGCCACCAGTTCTGGTATGGGGGCTATTACGGCGGCGTTTTGGACTTTGCTTAAATCTGGCGATGAGGTGATTGCCGATAAAACACTTTATGGTTGCACGTTTTCGTTGTTGCAGCACCATTTGGTCAAGTTTGGCGTGACGGTGAAATTTATTGATATGTCAACGCCAGATGAATTGACCAAAGTGATGAACGATAAGGTGAAAATTGTTTATTGCGAAACCCCTGCAAATCCTAATATGCGGTTGATTGATATTGCCGCGATTAGTGAAATTTGTGCACCGTTTGAAACCACATTCATCGTTGATAACACCTATTGCACGCCATATTTGCAACGGCCATTGGAATTGGGCGCTGATATGGTTGTGCATTCTGCTACCAAATATTTAGGCGGGCATGGAGATTTGTTGGCGGGCGCTGTGGTTGCCAGTCAGGAAATGATCGATCAAGTGCGCTATGTCGGTATCAAAGAAATGAACGGGGCGATGATTTCAAGTTTTGATGCGTTTTTGATTTTACGCGGGCTTAAAACTTTGCAGCTTCGGATGGATCGCCATTGCCAGTCTGCCATGTCATTGGCCCATGATTTAGAGCGCCATGATGCTGTTGAGCGGGTTTATTATCCAGGTTTGGCAAGTTCACCGTTTCATCGTTTAGCCAATAAACAAATGAGCCAGTTTGGTGGTATGATAGCGCTTGAACTCAAAGGGGGCTTGGATGCTGGACGAGCCTTTATGGACGAGCTTGAGCTTGTTACATCAGCGGTAAGTTTGGGCGATGCTGAAACCTTGGTTCAACACCCCGCCAGCATGACCCATTCAACCTATGAGCCAGAAGAGCGCGAGCGCCATGGTATTACTGATGGGCTTATTCGTATTTCTGTTGGGTTGGAAGATTATGATGATATTCAGGCTGATATTTTGTCGGCTCTTTCTACTTTGTAGGTCTAAGACTAGAGCGTTTCATGTTTTGTTTGAATCGCAAACACTGCATGAAACGCAAGATTATCAATACCTTAAGCTGGTCGGTCTGGTTCAATTTAAACCAGACCGACTCTAGAGCATGAAAAAAGCCTGATAGAATAATCTATCAGGCCTTTACGGTTCTACAGGAACCAATCCGTCATCCCGCGACCTTAATCAGTATTCTATCTCAAGTATTCTGAATGGGCTTCGTCTTAACGGTTTAACCAATAAATTGGCCAAACCACAAAGGAGCCTGGTGCGGGAATTCTTTGTTAAAATAACAATAAACTCAAATTGTTACTTTTTTGTGTCATTTCAAACAATTAGTTTATTTGCCCTTTTTACGTGACTTTATGAAGTGTTCAAATTCTTCACGATCACGAGATTTGCGCAGTTGATCGACGTAATCAGCAAATTCTGCTTGTTGCTCTTCAAGGTCGCGCAGCGTTGCTGCTTTATAGTCATCAAAAGCTGCATTGCCTGATGATGTTGCTGAAGAACCGCCGTTGCCATTGTTAAAAGCACCTTTAAGCGCATCAACAGCGTCAGAAATTAGGTCATCAACACGCCCGCCCCACAAAATATAGGCTAAAACGGCAAGGCCAATAGGAAATGCGGCCATAAACCCTAAAACAAGTGCAGCCACACCGATTGGTGTCCAGCCAGATTTCTTTTTCTTGCGTTTGAAGTTCATGTTGACATTAGAACGTTGAGAAGATGTAGTTGTATTCATTTAATATACCCCGGTCAGAGTTTCGTTACAGAGCTTATATGGGGTTAGGTTTTTGAATTTCAAGGTGTGAACGATGGATGATAGATTGCCAGTAATGGCTGACGTAAGAGAAGCGGTTAAACGTCTTGATGGAATGGCGGTTAAAACCCCAGTATTAGAAGTTCCATGGCTGAATGAAGCGGTGGGTGGGCGCGTGTTTATTAAACCAGAATGTTTACAACGCACGGGATCGTTTAAGTTTCGTGGAGCATGGAACTACATCTCGCAATTTGATCCTGTTGAACATGCGGGCGGCGTTGTTGCGTATTCTTCGGGTAATCATGCGCAAGGGGTGGCTGCTGCTGCCACGCTTAAAGGATTGCCGTCTTTAATTGTAATGCCGTTTGATTCGCCGCAAATTAAAATGGCAAACACCAAAGCACTTGGCGCAGAGATTTTGACCTATGACCGCACGAAAGTGAAACGTGAGGAATTGGCCGCCGAACAGGTGAGAAAACGCAAAGCTGTTCTTGTTCCCCCGTTTGAAAACAAAAACATTATGGCTGGGCAGGGGACTGTGAGTATCGAGATTATTGAATGGGCCGAGAAAAATGGTGCCGAAATCAATCAAGTGTTGGTGCCAACTGGCGGTGGTGGGTTAATGGCTGGTACGGCATTGGTGTTTAGCGAGCTTTCGCCCAATACAAAAATTCACCCTGTTGAACCTGATGAATTTGACGATTACAAACGCTCGCTTGAAGCTGGTGAAATTGTTGCGAATACTCAAACCCATGGCTCGATCTGTGATGCAATCATGACTGATAGAGCGGGGGAATTAACATTTGCGATTAACAAGCCGCGATTGTCGAACGGCCTTACTGTCAGTGATGATGAAGTGCGTGCAGCAATGAAGTTTGCGTTTGAGCGTTTAAAGCTTGTTGTGGAGCCAGGCGGTGTGGTTGCGCTAGCTGCAGTTTTGTCTGGAAAAATTGATTGTAAAAACAAAAATACCGCCATCGTATTATCGGGCGGTAATGTTGATCCTGAAATGTTTGCGGCGGCGTTAGCCTAACGCCACCGCGAATTTGTTTGGTTGGACCTAGGCTTTTAAGAAAGCGTAGGTTTGTCCTCTTTGTCGCCAAAGATGTCATCGCCAAATGGAATGTCTAAACCAGTGTCGGCGTTACCGCGAATGATAACGATACGGTCTTTTTCGTCATCGGTTGCTTGCATTACAGGGTCTGGAACAACAGGGGATTCAACCTCTGTGCTAGCGGTTTCTTCTGTAGATGCGGCTGCAATTGGAGCGGTTTCCACTGCTGGCTCGTCGTGTTTGATGTCTTCGTTTGTTGGCATTTTGCCAAATAGCGCATCAAGTTTAGGTTCTGGAGCTGTTTCTGTAACTTCTGGCGCTGTACTGGCGATTTCAGTTTCTTGTTTAGGTTCTGTGCGGAACACTTTGAAGCGGTCGCTAACGTTTTCGGTTTCTTTATCGAGTTTTGTTTCTGCATCATCAGCTATAGCTTTAGGCTTAACTGTAGGAACGGCCTCGATTTTTACTTCTGTTATAGATATTGCATCGGTTAGTGTTGCATCGGGCAACAAATCGTTTGCATCATCGGAGAACAAGTCTTCATCATTTGAAAAGAACTTGAGG
>JAMOMM010000019.1 GCA_027067085.1 Hyphomicrobiales bacterium | reverse complement strand
AACCGCCAAAGCTAGCGTGTTCCGCGTTTAAATAGATTCAAGTATTTACCTGTTGGAATGAAGTGGGCTTGTTAAGTAAGCTTGGTCATTCCAACAAGGTGAATTCAATTTAACGCGATACGCTTTGGCTCGCTTGAGCCATACATTACAAATTTATCAAGTGATTCACAGGCTTGTGATTGGCCCTGACTTTTATTTTTTGTGAGTTCGCGTATAATACCTGACAATTTGAAATAGGTTTTTCATGCGTATTGCATCTCAATTCGTTGCGTTTTTGGTCGTCCTTGCCTCTTTGGCGGGGTCGTGCCTTGCTGCGAGCAAAGCTATTTCAAGTGAACTTGCGCCGATTGAAAGTGGTGGGTCGTATTCGTTTGTTTCACCAAATCTTGGTGTTACTGAAAGCCTTTCTAAGGCTGTCGTGATTTCGAGCCCCTGCAAAGATGATTGTGAAAAGAAACAATGTAGCAAGGCGGTAATCAACCGCGTGGTAACGCAGGTTCGGTTTGTGTTCGTGCCAATCAATGATGGACCAGTTTCCATAGCGCCATATAAAGCGCGCTTGCGTGATAGAAAACTATCAAACCTTTTTGCTAAAAACACTCGCCCGTGCAATCGCTCGGTCGATCTTTTTGCGCTCTGTCGCCAGCTGAACTGATTTTTTAGTTTATCAAATTTAACAACTTAAAATTAACTATAAACCCCTAGTTGTATCTGGGAGTTTTGACCTTTGACTCATGGAGAAAAATGATGAGTGATAAAAAAGTAAACCGACCTCTAAGCAGACCTTTAAATCGACGGGGTTTTTTATTAGCGGGCACCGCTGGATTGCTGATAAGTCAGCCTGCAGCAGCGAAAACCACCTTTAACTTTGTTGGTGGTCTGGGTTCTGGTTCGAGCCGTTCAAGCTATCGTGGTAAGAAAATTGTTTCTTTTAGAACCAATGAAAAAGTCGGTACGATTATCATTAAAACGTCTGAACGCCGTCTTTATAAAGTGTTGCCAAATGGTAAGGCCATTAAATATGGTATCGGTGTTGGTCGTGCTGGTTTTGAATGGGCTGGTACTGCGAAAATTCGCCGTAAAGCTGAATGGCCAACATGGCGGCCGCCAGCAGAAATGATTGCGCGAGAATTAAAAAAATATGGTCGCCAATTACCAAAAGTGATGAAAGGTGGCCCTAATAACCCATTAGGCGCACGGGCGCTGTATTTGTTCCAAGGTAATAAAGACACACTTTACCGCATTCACGGGACCAATAACCCAGCTACAATCGGCAAAGCTCAATCAAGTGGTTGTATTCGTATGCTGAATGAAGAAGTGATTGACCTTTATAACAATACTCGCATGGGTACAAAAGTTATCGTTCTTTAGGGCGTGACGCGTTGAAATGAATTCACTTGCCGTGCCTGAACGGGCTTGCATGACAAGCCCTGCCTCAGGCAAGCAAGTGAATGCTTGAATCTAAGAAAACGCGACGCACTCTAGGGTGCCGTAAATTTAATAAGAGAAAAGCCGCGTTGGAAAATTCTAACGCGGCTTTTTTGTGTTGAATATGCGTACTGACTCTAGAGTTATTTATGTTTTCATTGACCTAGAACGACCTATTTAAATGATTGAAACTACGGCGTTTCATGTCCTGTTTGTGATTCAAACAAAACATGAAACGCTTTAGTAACCGCCTTTGCGTTTACTTTCTGGTGTGCCAGCATATTTGCCCGCAAGTTTTGATGGATCACCATTAAACAACGCATAAACGTCTTTTTGTGAAAGCTTTTCACCCCATGCTTTGCTCATTGCTTTAACAATGTTGCGGGTGTTTGGGTTGGTGCCTTTATCAACGTATTCTTCACGCAAAAAGTTGATTAAGTCCCAGTGACGGTCCGTTAGATCTAGGCCATCTGCTGCAGCCATGTGCGCGCCAAGCTCTTTTGTCCAATCTTCTGAATTGACTAAAAAACCTGTTGGGGTTGTTTCAATTTCAGTGCCGTTAAAATCGTATGCCATTTTATCTCCGTTACTTTGGTGATACATAAACTGTAAATTATCACATTCTAATATGACAATATTTCCAGTTTTGGCAATAAAAATTTAGGGGCAATTTGCCGCTTTTGAAAACCAAAGCGGAACAGAGTTTAGGAAAATATGAACTAATCTTTGTTCTCGAGTAAGCGTCGAGCAATGACTTGGGCCTGAATTTCACCAGCACCTTCAAAAATATTTAAGATACGTGCATCGGCCAAAACACGGCTGATTTGGTATTCTAAGGCAAAACCGTTACCGCCATGAATTTGCAAAGCATTGTCAGCAGCTGCCCAAGCAACGCGGGCACCTAGTAGTTTTGCCATGCCAGCTTCAAGATCGCAGCGTCGTCCTGCGTCTTTTTCGCGGGCTGAAAAATAAACCAATTGGCGAGCAGCCATAATTTCAGCGGCCATCATGGCTAATTTGTCAGAAATGCGCGGGAATGAAATGATTGCCTTGCCAAATTGTTGGCGCTCGGTGGCATATGTAAGGCCAAGCTCAAGGGCGTTTTGGGCAACCCCAATGGCGCGACCTGCTGTTTGAATACGGGCAGCTTCAAAGGTTTTCATTAACTGTTTAAAGCCGTTGCCTTCTTGCCCACCAAGTAAATTCTCAGCTTTGACTTCAAATCCATCAAAGGCCAATTCGTATTCTTTCATGCCGCGATAGCCTAAAACTTCGATCTCACTACCGCTCATGCCATCGGCAGGGAAAGGTATTTCATCGGTGCCGCGAGGCTTTTCAGCTAAGAGCATAGATAAGCCGCGATAGCCTTTTTCATCGGGGTTGGTGCGAACAAGTAATGTCATTAAATCTGCGCGCACAGGATGAGTGATCCATGTTTTGTTGCCAGTGACGATGTACTTATCGCCGTCTTTAACGGCGCGGGTTTTTAATGAGGCAAGGTCAGACCCTGTGTTGGGTTCGGTGAACACGGCAGTAGGGAGGATTTCTCCAGCTGCTATTTTGGGCAGCCAATAAGCTTTTTGTTCATCGGTGCCACCTTGCATAATCAGTTCGGCGGCAATTTCAGAGCGAGTGCCAAGAGAACCAACGGCAATATAGCCGCGTGATAATTCTTCTGAAACCACACACATGGCTTCTTTGCCCATTTCCATGCCGCCATACTCTTCTGGCAATGTCAGGGCAAAAACACCTAACTCGGCTAATTCGTCAATGACTTCCATTGGCACGTAGTCATTTTTTAAATGCCAATCATGAGCGTATGGGGTGACTTTGTCTTCAACAAAGCGGCGCATTTCTGCCCGCATTTGTTCCATCGTGTCATCAAGGCCGCAATTACCAAAGGTGAGATTTGCAGCGCTTTCAACCAGCAAAACAGCAAGGCGAGCGCGGGCAATGGCCGTGTTGCCAAAACGGGTAAGTTCGCCCGTGTTACCGCCAAATAAAACATAAGTATCGTGGCGGCTAAGGTCTAAAGCAGCGGGGCGAACAAATTCACCCTGATTCATTGGAATGCCGCCAGCGATATGGTTGAGGTATTCGCCAAAAATAATTTGGGTAAGGAGTTGCTCGATTTCACCAAGCTTATCATCTTCTTCTAAGCGCGCGATATATAGCGACATTTGGCGAAGCGTTTCAACGTAAGTACCCAACCAGGCTAAACCATGGACGGCGTGTTGTTCACGTTCCATCAATTTGGGCGAAAAACGATTGTCATCATAATCCCAAACCCGTTCAGCAAGACATGCTCTGGCTTGTTCGTATAAAGCTTCAACATCACCAACGGCTGATTTGGTTAAGGTAACGAGATTATCGAGGGTGATTTTGCCTGAGTCTGCTGGGAATTGTTCGTTTGCTGATTCTGTCATGATTTCTGCCAAAAATATCTGCTAATAATGTCTGTCTTTTAAAATACGTTCTCTACATTATACAGTTCATGTTGCATTGCAACATACTACTTGCGACCAATTATTGAAAAAGTTGCTCAAATTTGCCAATGTAAAGCCATGAAACAAGATTTACCTATTATGTATTCCTTTCGCCGTTGCCCCTATGCGATGCGGGCGCGGTTGGCGATTTTTGCAACGGGGCAAACGGTTTTACTGCGCGAAGTTGTGTTGCGCGATAAGCCGCAAGAAATGCTGGATATATCGCCCAAAGCAACGGTGCCAGTTTTGCAGTTGCCATCGAGGGAGGTGATTGATGAGAGCCTTGATATTATGAAATGGGCGCTAGAGCGCAACGATCCTGCCGGTTGGTTGCCAGATGAGCAAACGGTGCGTGAAATGTTTGAGTTAATAGCGCGTGCAGATGGCCCGTTTAAGAAAAACCTTGATCGCTATAAGTATGGAAATCGTTACCCTGATGAGGACACGAGCGAGCAACGCGCTCAAGGGTTGGTGTTTTTAACTGAACTTGATGAACTTATAAAAGCCAATGGACAATTGTTTGGCCCCAAAGGGTTGTTAGCTGATTATGCTATTTTTCCGTTTGTTCGCCAATTTGCCAATGTTGATCGCCAATGGTTTGATGACCTTGATTTGTCAAATTT
>JAMOMM010000018.1 GCA_027067085.1 Hyphomicrobiales bacterium | reverse complement strand
CACCCATGAAAGCCGCCCTATCCTTTTGATTGACGAAATTGACAAAGCCGACATTGAATTTCCAAACGACCTTTTGCAAGAAATCGATAAGATGGAGTTCTTCGTTTATGAAACGGGTGAAGTCATTAAAGCCAAACAACGCCCGATTGTCATTATTACCTCAAACAACGAAAAAGAATTACCTGACGCATTTCTGCGCCGTTGTTTTTTTCACTACATTAAATTTCCAGAACCAGACACAATGCGCGAAATTGTTGATGTGCACTTTCCTGATCTAAAAAAACGTCTTGTCAGTGAAGCATTGAATGTATTTTACAACATTCGTGAAATTCCAGGTTTAAAGAAAAAGCCATCAACTTCAGAGCTACTAGATTGGATCAAACTTCTCCTTAACGAGGACGTTTCCCCTCAAACTTTACGTGAAAGTGATCTCGACAAAGTTATCCCACCACTGCATGGTGCACTGCTTAAGAATGAACAAGACGTTTCAGTGTTTGAACGTTTGGCATTCATGGCGCGGCGTGAACGGCGATAAAATTAACTTTTTACACCTCCAGCTAGCCGCAGAAATTGGCGCTTAGTAGTGCTTTAATCAAGAATATGCGTTAACTAAAAATATTGGTTTTTATCAACTTTGTTCAGCTAATATTAACCTCAAAGGTCCATTTTTTACAAAATAAGTTAGTTAGTTTTGTGAAAGAGACGTTTGATGCGTACCAGTTACCTTTTTGCACTATTAGGCACAACCGCTTTAGTTTTAAGCGGTTGTAGTTCCGTTGACAAAGTCACCACAACATCAATCTCGGCAACAGATAATGCGACCACTGGTACCACTGGAGGTGATGCAACAGGCAACACTAATGCAACATCAACAGGCCAAACCAACACAACAGGTAGTTCTTCGTTTGCATTTAATGACAACGCCTTTGCCGTAACTGGCGCGGGCCGAACATTAGTTACAGTCACCAATGACGGTGGTGGCATAAATGTGGAAACAGCAAGCGTTTCAGTTAACACTGGCTTTGCAGAGATGACTTGGGCCGACACCATTGAGATGAACTTGTTCTCAACAACCATTGTCAATCCTGCCATGGACGGTATGCACCTTGGTCCAAACTTTGCAGGTTACAAAGAATACCGCAGAATTAACTCTACGACCGATGCTGAATTGCAAATTTGGGGTTATCGCTTCTCTCAAGTCGGTCAATACACCGTTTACTTTGCAGAATCTGCTGCAAACCAAAACAACGTTTCATTATTCCATGACGGCGACTTAACGCCAACCAGCGGCCTGCCTGTAGCAAACGCCACATATAATGGTAAGTTTGGTGGCACAGCAGTAACATCAAACTTTCTAGAACGCCCACGCACTGTCAATGACCCATTTAACGCCGACCCATCAACCAATTCGGGGCAGGATTGGGATCCAAACGGCACATGGCGCGTCACTGGCGATGTTCAAATTAATGCAAACTTTGGCGCTGGCACTGTTGATGGTGTCATTGACAATACGACATGGCGTAAGTTTGATCCTGATGTCGGCTACATTACGATCGGCACCAATGAAGTATCGCGTCCATTTCACGACTATACATTCAATGCCACAATCACTGATAACTCATTTAGTGGTACAACCCGCGGGCCCAATACCGTCGTAACAGGTAACAACGCTGTTAACGGTGCTTTTTATGGACCAAATGCAGAAGAAGCTGCAGGTGTTGTGTTTGCAGAAACAACAAGTGTTAGTCCAGATGATGGGCGTTCACCATACGAAGAAAACAGACGCGGTTTCATAACCATGCGCGGTGTGATCCAAGGTTCAAGATAGTGGCATCAAGACCAGTTTTTTACACAATAATTCAACAAAAAGAGCGCCTTTCAAAATGCGCTCTTGCTGTTGTTTTAGCAGGTAGCTTTTTAGTAAGCTCGCCCGCTACAAGCTGGTCACAAAGCACACCAATACAAACGGGTGCGAGCGACACTAGTTTTACCGCAGTTCCAGAAAACAAACGCTTTCGCATTTTACTACGAATGATTAAGGCAAAAGTAACAAATGAAGCCGAACGGTTACTTCAAGCCTTCCCTTTCACAGGAAAACATGCCCAAAATCGTACGTTATTCTTAACAGGCCTCATCGCAAAGTCACGTGGTGACTATGAGTTAGCAGAAAAAAACTTCCGCACCGTGTTGGCAAACGATCCAAAATTAACAATGGTGCGTGCAGAGCTAGCCCACACGTTATTTTTAGCCAAAAAGGACGACAGCGCCAAACATCACCTGCAATTGTTGTCGGACGCGGCCCCAACGCCAGAAGCTGCAAAGCAATTTGACCGTTTCATCGATGCTGTTGATGCGCGTCGCCCTTGGAAACTCTCAGCCTATGCTTCCATGGCACCGAGCACGAACTTTAATAACGGCACCACCCGCCAAACTATTATTATTGGCGGCCTTCCCTTTACTGTTGATGCAAACTCACGAATAAAAAGTGGTATTGGTTATCGCGGCGGTGCAAATGCGTCTTATACATTCCACCCAGGCAAAGATTTATCCCTCATTGTCGGTGCAGGTTTAAACTTCACAGAGTACGCTGGAAAAACCTATGATGATCGCATCGTTTCGCAAAATGTATCTGTGGTGCGTAAATACAAATCTGGCCAAGTTTCTATTGGTTTAACAGCTTCACAGCGCTGGTCGGGTGCAGATGAGTTTATTCTCGAAGTTGGCCCGCAGGTAACCATCACCCACAAAATCAATCAAAAAGTTCGCGCTTTTGCTAAGTTTCGCCACTTACGGACAAAGTTTAAACTTGCCGAATACCGCAATGGCGGCACCTCAACCGCCGATTTCCGTTTTTCATATGGCCTGTCCGCAGATACCGTGCTTTATGCCCTTGTTGGTGGCCAACGCACAGGCACACGGCGCAACTATCTAGATTTTTGGTCTGGCTATGGCGGTCTAGCGGTTTACAAAGAGCTACCGTTCGGCATCACCTATTATGGTGAAGGTAAGCTAACAAAAAAGTATTATGATGGAGACTTCCCTCTTTTGGGCGAGCCTCAAGAAGATACACGCCTTAATTTCAACGCCTCAATCACCAAACGAGATTTCTCCATGTTTGGTTTGGCTCCACGGCTTGAATATACCTATACAAAAAGCATGTCCAATTCAGCTTTTTCACGCTATTCAAGTCACGGCCTGAACCTCTCGCTTACAAAAGCATTTTAAGCATGCCAACAAGACAAACAAAATATGGTGTGGCTGGTTGCGGTGCAATGGGCTTACCAATGGCGCAGGCTTTGTTAAAAGCTGGCTTTAATGTATGTGGCTTTGACATTCGACCAATCGATCAATTTGGCGACTTTAGCAGCCACATGGTTACTGACCCGCAGATATTTTCAAACACTTGCGATACAGTCATTTGTGTGGTTCGCGACACCAAACAAATTCTTGATCTTTGTTTTAACGATCAAGCAATTTTCAAAGCCCCTCACCCACCAAAAACCCTCATCATATCATCAACAGTCTCTCCATTGTTCATCAAAGAACTGCGCGACCTGTTACCAAGCAAGGTTGAATTACTAGACGCACCAATGTCGGGCGGCCCACAAGCTGCCATCGCTTGCACGTTAACCTTTATGGTGGGTGGCCCAACCGAGCAAATCGAAACTTTAAACCCATTGTTTAAAGCTATGGGCAACAAAACCTTCAACCTTGGCGACTTAGGCGCAGGTATGACGATAAAAGTCCTCAACAATTTTGTTGCCGCCACAACCGTGGCCGCCGTTCGTAATGTTATTGCCCAAGCAGACCGCCTTGGCGTTGAAAAAGACTTGTTATTATCCGTCATGGACCAAAGTTCAGGTCAAACATGGTTTGGCTCAAGCTTTAACCAAACGCAGTGGGCGCAAGAACAATACAACAAAACCAATACCATCGGTATTTTAGAAAAAGACGTAAACGCCTTTATTGATGCCCTACCAAATGGTGCTGAACCTTTACACGATGCTGTAATAACTGCCCTCAAAACCTTGCCGCCAATGCCGCGTTAAGCTACTAAAGCTTTAGCAATTTTCGCGTGAAGGACTTTTAGATGAAATTTTCATCAGGTAACGAGTTTTTAGACTGGTCACATAAGGCCGTCACCATCATCGGCATGTCTGGTGTTGGCAAAACAACGTTGTCTAATATCGTTCGCAAAAATGATTGGTTCACCTACAATGTCGACTACCGCATTGGCACACGATATATGGGCGAACATATCGTCGATAATTTCAAGCGCGAAGCCATGCAGGTGCCGTTATTGGCGGGGCTTTTGCGTTCAGATTCGATATACATTTCATCAAATATCACTTTCGATAATCTAAGCCCACTGTCCACTTATCTTGGTCAACCAGGAAACCCCGAACTTGGTGGATTGAGTTTTGATGAATATAAACGCCGACAAGCCCAACACCGCATTGCTGAAATTGCAGCGCTCAAAGACATTGGCCATTTCATCAACCGCGCCCATGATATTTATCAGTATCAGCACTTTTTTT
>JAMOMM010000017.1 GCA_027067085.1 Hyphomicrobiales bacterium | reverse complement strand
CTGAAAAATTGCAGTGGCACTGAGCCAGTGCGTTTGCCGAGATGATGTTGTTGTTTGTCGCAGCAAAGCGAGCGCGTTCGCCGAGCCAATTGGACAATAGTCCTGCAAAAATATTAAATTGTTCTTCGGCTCCGCGTTTGGAAAACTCTTCGGTTAGCTTTAATAATGCGCCTGTATCAAAACCATTGCCGTGCTCAGCGAGTTTTTCAAACATAAGGAATTGCCGTGCGCCTATTGAGGTTGCTAGATCACGCGCTCTGCCTGGACTTCCTTTGCTTAGGGTGACAAGTGCAGCTAAATCGGTGTCATTGACCTCGACTTGTAGCATGCCATTTGAAAGGACTTCTTTGACTTGATTGTCTTGTAATGGGTTCAATTCTAGTTTTAAACAACGCGATCGAATGGTTGGTAAAAGTCTGCCTGGTGCATGTGAAATCACTAGAAATATGCACCTTTGGGGTGGTTCTTCTAAGATTTTCAAAACGGCATTTGCCGCATTGGCATTCATTTCATCGGCGGCATCAATGATGCAAATTCGCCAACCACCCTCGCCTGCCGTTTTGGCGAAAAAGTTACCTGTCTTTCTTGCGTCATCGACGCTGATTTGTGGGCGAAGTTTTTTCGTTTTGGGGTTCAGCTCGCGCTGCAAAACCAATAGGTCTGAATGGCCTCGCGCCATCACTCGTTTCGCAGATATGTTATCGCTGTCTATGGACAGGTCCGTTGCAGAATCAACCGTGGGTGATGATGGATCAGGGTTGGCAAAGAGAAACTTTGCAAACCTATAGGCTAGTGTTGCCTTACCGATACCTTGCGGGCCTGTAAACATCCAAGCATGATGCAGCTTACCCGTTTGATAAGCTGTTAACAGGTGATCTTCGGCACTTTCGTGGCCAATCAAGCGGGTTTGAAAGCGTGGATGAAAACCATTTTCTCGCGGATCTAGTTCATCATCGGCGCTCATTTTATTCTTAACCTGTTCTCAATGATGGTCCAAATAGATGAAGCTACATCTGACTGTGATTTACTCGCATCAATAACCACACAACGCTCTGGTTCGTTGTTTGCAATATCTAAAAAAGCCTGACGAAGGGTTTGATGAAAACTTTCTGGTTTGTTTTCAAAGCGATCTTCGTTGCCATGGTTACGGCTTTTTGTTCTTGATAATCCAATGTCTGGATCAATGTCAAAGATGAAAGTAAGATCAGGAACGGTGGTGCCAATAATACTATGTTCTAGGTGCTCGATCAGATCTTTTTGAGCGCCGCCAGCTGAACCTTGATAAGCTCGCGTTGAATCCATAAACCGATCGCAAATCACTACGCTGCCTGATTGTAATGCAGGTCGAATAGTCGTTCTTAAATGGTCATCGCGTGCAGCAAAGTTTAGCAACGTTTCAGTAGATGCTGACCAACGATCAGGGGCGCCTGTTACCAGTAACTCTCGGATGTCTTCGGCCCCTAAGGAACCACCCGGTTCGCGCGTTTGCAAAACCTTGAATCCGTGCTCTTCAAGTTGGTTTGCCAATATTTTGACTTGGGTGGACTTTCCTGCCCCCTCACCGCCTTCAAAGGTGATGAAAACCCCTTGGGCGACATTTTTATCAAACATCGTTAGCCACCAAAAACTTGAAACATTACAGTATCCAAAGCTTTGCTCCACATATTGTCAACCTCTGGAATGCTATCGTTCGTGATAAGCGGTGCTGAAGCAATGGTTTTTCCATCTAATTTTATGATGACATTGCCGACTTGTTGGCCGTTTGAAATTGGTGCTGACAACGGCCCTTTGAAAACAACGCTCATTTTTGCTTGGGCTTTTTCTTTTTTCGAAAGCCTCACGGTAATATCATTTTTGGCAACCAGTTGAACCGAGCTTTTTTCACCACCCCAAACGCGTACACGGGTGATTTTGTCACCAGAACGATAAAGCGATACTTTTTGGAACCGTCTAAATCCCCAATCCATTAGCTTGATGCTTTCTTGGGATCGTTGTTTTTTGGAACTCATACCATTTAAAACCAGAATTAAGCGCCGACTGTCGCGTTTTGCTGAACCGATGAGACCATATCCCGCTTCTCTGGTGTGGCCTGTTTTAACGCCGTCAGCCCCTGGGTATTTACGCAATAAGGGGTTTCTGTTGCCCTGCTTGATTTTGTTCCAAGTGAAGTTTGGCCGCGAATAAATTTCATAGTATTGAGGAAATACTTCAATGAGATAACGGGTCAGATGTGCCAACTCGCGTGCTGTAACTTGGTGGCCTTCTTGGGGTAAGCCCGTTGCGTTCTTAAAGGTGGATTTGGTCATGCCAAGTTCATGGGCGCGTTTGGTCATTCGTTCGGCAAATGCTTCTTCAGAACCTGCAATACCTTCGGCAATTGCAATGGCAGCATCGTTGGCAGACTGAATGATAACGCCAGAAATGAGGTCGCGTAGTTTCACCCGAGAATTAATTTTTGCATACATGGTTGAACTGCCTGATGGTGCGCCACCACGTCGCCAAGCATCTTCGGAAATGGTGAACTCGTCATCCATTCGTAAGCTACCGTCTTTAAGCCCTTCAAATACCAACAACATGGTCATAACTTTACTCATGCTGGCTGGCGGCATGAGTTGGTCAGCGTTTTTTTCAAAGTAGACAGTACCAGAGCGAGAATCGAGTAATATCCCCTGCTTTGCTGCTGTTTTGAAATCAGATGTTGTTTGCGCGCCCGCAATAGTAGCTGGTACTAAAAAAGAAATTAGCAGGCCTAGATAGAGTTTTGAGCGTATTTCAAGTTTTAGACTCATAGTTGTTCCGCGTTAGATTTCCATGCCAACAAACCACAGCCTCCCAATACCCAAGGAAAGACGTGGTTATATGAGTCCAACACTCAAACTTGACGAAATTATTATTTAGAAACAACTTTAGCATCATAGTGACCGTTATTGACAGCCCTTTGTTGGACTTGTATCGCTTGGCGCTCGGTTGAAAGCGGTCCGATGCGGACACGGTAAATTCGACCATAAGAGCCATTGGCAGGCGAAATAATTGCGTTGCCAATACTTGCAGCATTTGATCTTGCGCGCTGAGCGTTTTGTTTTACGCCATATGCGCCAACTTGAACGTAGTATCCGCTGCCAGAATTTCCGTAAGAACTGGTGCTTGCAGAAGCGACACGAACAGGGCTTGAGCGGCGGCCATTTGCCAGAGCAATTAGTTGGTCTTTTGAGGCCCCGTTATTAAGGTGGCGGTTCATTGCAATAAGGTCAGAACCATTGGTACGCAGTGGTGCTGGGCCTAAATACTCAACCCTTACTTTTTTAAGCCCTGCTTTACGAGTGCCCAGTAAATCAGCCGACTTGCGCGATAAATCGATGATTCTTGTGTTTACAAATGGACCACGGTCATTGATTCTTACGATCAACTTTTTGCCCGTAGCAAGGTTTGTTACACGTGCGTAACTGGGGATTGGTAAAGTTTTGTGAGCGGCAGTAATGTCGTTCATATCATACCATTCGCCATTTGCTGTTTGGCGACGATGGAAGCGCCCGCCATACCAAGAGGCAACGCCGACTTTATCGTAATTGGAATTTGCTTTTGGATAAAATTTCCGTCCACCCACAGTATAAGGTTTGCCAAGATGGCGTCTGCCACCCCCTTTTGGGACTGGGCCTGATTTTGAATACTTCGGGCTACCTTTACCAGCAAATGGATCACTAATTTTTGATCCACTTGAACAAGCAGAAAGCACTAACCCACCCGCGATTACTAAACCAAAGGTCGTTAAAGCTGATTTTTTACGGGAAACAAATTGTGTCCAAGTCGGATACTCGATACGCATGACAAACTCACTATAAAGGGTTTACGCAAGCCATTTATGCCCGCGAGATTTAACCTTTATTAAGCCGAGTTTGCGTAAAGAAACGCTTTATGGATATGGTTAATAATTACAATTTTAGTAAATTTTGAGCAATTATTGACACTAACATCCTTTCGAACGTCCTTTTGAACATCCCCAGACCTGCAAACTATGCAGGTTCGGGTTTGTTTGAGTTGGGGTTGCCTTTTGGCTTTTTCTTTTTAATTTTGGGAGTGCTTGATTTTGGTAAAGATTTCCGGTCGGCAGGCTTGGGTAATGATTTTTCCTGTGATGGGGAAATAAAGCGGAACTCAAGGTTTTCAAGGTCGGTGGTGGTCGAAACGCGAACTGTTCCACCTTTGTTGAGCTTGCCGAATAAGACTTCCTCTGCCAGAGGTTTCTTGACGTGTTCTTGAATAACGCGGGCTAATGGCCGTGCGCCCATCTGCTCGTCATAGCCACGCTCAGCTAGCCAAGCAGCAGCAGAATCCGTCAATTCGATGTTGATTTGACGTTCTGACAATTGTGCTTCGAGTTGAAGAACAAATTTCTGAACGACCATGCGAACCACATCTTTTGGTAAATGACCAAATGGTACAATAGCATCCAAGCGGTTGCGGAACTCTGGCGTAAAGGTGCGTTTAATCGCTTCGGCATCATCGCCTTCACGTTTTGAACGGGTAAAACCAAAGGCTGCTTTGGCTAAAT
>JAMOMM010000016.1 GCA_027067085.1 Hyphomicrobiales bacterium | reverse complement strand
TGATGCGCGCAAGTCACCATCTCTGCCCAATCACGTGAGTATAAAACTTCAAGCCCTTGCAGGGTCAAGACTCACCAAAGACGGCATCATCGTCCTCACCGCCAACAAACACCGCACCCAAGATGCCAACCGCAAAGACGCAATAGCGCGCCTCATCGACCTCATCAACCAAGCCACCCTCCGCCCCAAACCCCGCATCCCCACCCGCCCAAGTTTAGGCGCGAAAAAGCGGCGGTTGGAGAGCAAGACCAAGCGTTCAAATGTGAAAAAATTGCGGAGTGGGAAAATTGGGCGAGATGAGTGAGGTGGTTTAGTGGGCACCTCCTCGACGGGTTTGGGGTAGTGCCCCTGACAAAACCGCTCATACCATATTCAAACAATTTCCTGAACATGTCAGATCGATAGTACAACTACCGATCTGACATGGATGGTTATTTTTGTAATTATTCACAAAGCCACTAAGTAATGCGTGCGCATAAAAACTTGACTCTAGCGGCCCATTTTCCGTTGGATTTTTGCCAAACTTTCGTCTTTGGTGTGCTTTGATGGGCATTGCAACTAGCACTGGAGCGCCAACCTCTGGCCGCATTCCTAGCAGCACTTGCTGAGGAAAAGTTGCTCAATTTTTTCTGGCAACGAACCGTGGTGTTGGTAAGCACCTTTTTGTTGAATGGAGCATTACACTGGAGATTACTGGCCGCCTGAGCAGGCAAGGCTTGCAGGCTACTTGCCGCTGCGATGCTGGCAGCGATAAAAAAGAATGATGCGGTTTTAGATAGTTTAGTCATAAGTTTTTCCTTGGAGGTTTGATTAGCCCCCCTTTATGAAAACTTGCATGTTCGGCATGAACGATAGCTGAAGGGTTTGTTCATAATGAATTCCCACGCTGGTTTGGGGGTGCGTTGTATCAAACACCCTCCATGATTAAAGCATACTAAATTCAAGCCCTTATAGCTCACAACTCATCAATAAACTCAAGCACCGCATCGGCAAACACATCGTTCTTATCACCAGCCACCATGTGCCGTGCGCCGCCAACGTCTGTTGTTTTAGCGTGTGGAACCAGCGACATAAAATCTGCAACTTCTTGCGGCCCAACAAGTTCGCTTTCACGGCCACGCACCAAAAGAACTGGCATTTTTAAATGCTGAGCAGCCTCCACAAGTCGCGCTTCAATACCTACACGATCATCCATAGATCGTCTGCTGGTCAAAAAGCCTGGATCCCAATGCCAACGAAAACGTCCATCATCACCCAAACGCAAGTTTTTCTTTAGGCCAGATAGATCTTTAGGCTTGGGGCGATGCGGCATGTATTTAGCAATAACATCAGCTGCATCTTCAAGCGTAGCAAAACCTTCTTTGGCATTAGCCGCCATAAAGCCCAAAATTTTATCAACACCGCTCATTTTCATACGTGGTGTAATATCAACCAAAACCAGAGCCGACATAAGATCAACGTCACTTTCGCCAGCGCAAACCATACTCGCCATGCCACCTAAAGAAGCGCCAATGACAATCGGTATGGTGCCATATTCAATCGCCACATGTTGAACAACAGCTTTTACATCATTGGAAAAATCTTCTAGTGCATACTCATTGTCTTTTGACCAATCGCTGTCACCGTGGCCGCGCATATCAAGAGTAATAGCGCGATGTCCACGTGCTGAAATTGCAAGACCAGTGCCTTTCCAAGAATGACGGGTTTGTCCGCCACCATGTAACAATATAATCGTTTGTTGGTTTTCGTTTGCTGTTTCGGGCTCAAAAATAGAACCCGCAAGCGCGTTGCCGCTATGCCCAGTAATTGTAATCATGCAAAACACTGACCAACATTCGAGACAAAAGTCAAGCTTACGTAAACGTAATTAAACAATTGATGAAAGAAACTTTTCAACCGCCTGTTTATAGCCCTTATCGCCAACAGCGTTCATGTGGTCTTTTCCAGGTAAGCTAACACCAATGGCATCAGGGATTGCTTCAACCAACGGTTCAATCGGACCAGCCACATCATCTGCATCACCAGCCACCACCAACACAGGTGATTTAATCGTGCCAAGCATTTCAAAGGTAATTTTGTGACCCGTAGATAACATACATGCCGATAGTGCTTTTAGGTCACTACCCGTCTTGATCGCAAATCGACGAAACGCTTTAGGCTCTGCCCCCTCGATCTCGCTTTCATCATCAGCAGCAAGTGCATTGGCAATGGCATCCCCGCGCCCAAACCCACGCACCATATTATAGGCCATCCCAGCAAAAATTGCCGAGCGCACGCGTTCAGGGTGATAAATCGCCAAAAATGCCGCAATACGCGCTCCCATGGAATAACCCATGACATCAACCCGTTCTAACCCCAAATGATCGAGCAACCGTTTAGCATCCTCTGCCATTTCTTGAGCGCCATACTTTTCTGGGTCATAGAGTTTTTCACTCTCCCCATGTCCGCGATTATCAATAACGATAACTTGGCGTCCCAACTCGGTTAAAAATTTAATCCAACCTGGTGAGGCCCAGTTGATCCGCCCGTTTGAAGCAAAACCATGAATGAGCAAAATTGGCGCGCCCTGTCCAAAAACTTCATAAGCAATTTCAACACCATCATCACCTTGTTCAGAAATGTCAGAATTTTCGCTAGAAATGAACTTTTGCATCATGTTTTCCTTTTCGCCAAAGCCAGAACTGTGGTATCTCATTTGCAACAAACAAAACACTAAAAGCAAGCATTAGATAGGGATAGTTCGATGGCTGGTACAGCAACCGCAAAATTTCACAACGACATGGGCGTTGAAAAAATCGAAATCGGCACTAAAGAGTTTGAATGTATCGGTGCAAAGCCCCCATTCGACCACCCTCATATTTATTTAGACATGGGCACCAGCGATGAGGTCGTTTGCCCATATTGCTCAACCCACTTTACCTATAATGGCGATTTAAAGGGACATGATTCAATCCCGCCTGAAGCTGTTTTATGAGGCCATTTTAACTTCTTAACTTGAACACAGATCAAAGAAAAACCGCTGAGACAATTACCTCTCAGCGGTTTTTTATTCTGTAAATTTTTAGCCCTTAGCCTTGTTTGGCTTTTCCCAAAGTATAAACAGGGTCATCACCATCAACTTCGAATTTGCGCACTTCAGCATCTTTATCCTTGAGGCAGCCGTTCAACTGAAAGCCTTGAGTATTGATAAGAGAAACGGATTGGTCCTCTTCAAGCTTCAATGTAAATCCACTGTCATCACAACCAATACGGCAATCCATAACTTCTGCATCAGCAAAACAAGACCCAAATGCTTCAAAGGTTTTCTTACTGTCTTTAAATTTCATTTTCAGCAAAAACGGCATACCCGTTGGTTCTTTTGAATTACTGCTTGCATCATCTTCGACTGGCAATTTTTCAAACCGAACAGCTTGAACAATGCCCTTGTTATCAAAAGACTTTCCAAAAACCACAACATCGCCTTCAAAAACGTTTTTAATATCGCCTGCTTGCGCAACACTTGCTGAAACAACGGTTCCAAACATAGCACTGGCAACTAAAACTGATTTAAATAGAATTTTCCGCATTTTTCGCTCCTATGTATAATTGCAAAAAAGCTAGCACTTTCGCCAATATTTGCAATTCATCTCTAGTTTTAAACTAAACAAAGTAAAAACGGCGATGCTCCCCTGCTGCATCGCCGTTTACTATTCGCGCTATGACTTCCCTGCAATTGACCTTCTGTCGTCCCAACCAGTCAATGCATCACAGCGCAGTTTCGTGCATTGTTACGAGCTATGTATCCCATCAAAACACAAGCTCAAGTAACTGCATGTCCCAGTATGAACTATTTCGAATATAATTAAAATTTGAATCAATTTTTAGCGTAAACAACTGCTTAACAAATCACGAGCTTGGGCAGCACTCATTATCAAACTATGCTCTGAAACCAGATCAACCGTCGCAGCAACAAGCTCTGCATTGCCTTTTGCCACCTTGCCTGAAGGCAAAAGCAAGTTGTTTTCAAAGCCCACGCGCACATGGCCACCGCACTGACTGGCATAAGCAGCACATTCAGCTTCGCGCCGTCCAAAAGCACAACACGCCCACGGTAAGTCACGTTGGGCCATCACGTGCAAAAATGGATCAAGATCTTCAGGGCTAGATTGCTGGTCTTTGGCATAACGCCCCAAAACAAACAAAAGGAACGGCGCTTTAAACGGGATCACGCCCTTTGCTTGCAACTCAAAAAACCGATCAACCTCTTGTGCGTCGTATAAAATAAACTGTGGCGAAACTTTATTCTCTTGTATCCATAAAAAGAACGCACGCGCAGCAGGTTCGCTCTCAATATCAGGGATGATCTCTTTCAGCGCAACTGAAATAGCATCTGGAACAACACCGCGAACACAGGAAATTTGTTGCTCAGCTGTATAAATACCAACCGCTTCAGTGGTAATTTGAATGTTGATTTGGTCGCCAACGGCTTTACGCACAGCATCAATTGCTTGACGATAACGTTGAACATCTAAGGCATGGTCACCATTTTCATCTCTAACATGTAAGT
This sequence comes from Hyphomicrobiales bacterium, assembly GCA_027067085.1. Taxonomy (GTDB): domain Bacteria; phylum Pseudomonadota; class Alphaproteobacteria; order Rhizobiales; family Aestuariivirgaceae; genus JALWJW01. The sequence continues at coordinate 21 of JAMOMM010000016.1, read as the reverse complement.
GAATTGCACTCGCGCCTGCCT
>JAMOMM010000015.1 GCA_027067085.1 Hyphomicrobiales bacterium | reverse complement strand
TGAATTCCCACAATACCGTAAATATTTCACCGCCCATAATATGCGAGTAGGCAAACGCACCTTAAAGAATCGCAACAAACTTGCCTCAAAGTTTGAGTGGGTAGATGGTATGAAAACGGGATATTTATGTACATCAGGATATAACCTTGTTGCCAGCGCCCATGTAAATGGCAAACGACTTATTTCAATCTCCCTTGGCGCGCGATCAGGTGCAGGCCGCAATGAGTTCTCACGCGTCTTACTTGAATGGAGCGGCAACAGTGCATCACGCTCGGCCGCCAGATTAGCCCGCATTAAAAACACTGGCGGTAAAGCAAAAAACCTACGCCCTGTTGTATGCAAACGCCCAAAACGTATCATTTGGGGCAATTTAAAAGAGCTTGACGGCTGGGGTGTGTCCCTTGGCCAATACAAAAGTGCTTATACAGCAGACGCTGTATTGCAAGGCCGTGTATTGATTTCGCGGCGGTTTTTAACAGGTGGTAAACTTGGTGTCTACCGCTCTTTAGAACCACGCAAATATGTGGCACTGTTATCTCAAATGCACCAAAAGGAAAGCCTAACTCTGTGCAGTTATCTACGCCGCAGCAATGCATACTGCGAGGTTTTAACACCGCAAAGCATGGCCTTGTTTAAACAGAAAAAAGAACAAGCAAAACTGAACAAGAATAACAAGGCCAAGCGCCGTAAAAACAAGCTCAAACGTAAAACCAAATTGATCGCGCGTTAATATGGACCAGCACAACACTTCCCCCATTCCCGTATCAATTTTAACTGGATTTTTAGGCGCGGGCAAAACCACTTTATTAAACAAGCTTCTCAAAGCTCCCTCAATGAGCAATGCCGCTGTTATCATCAATGAATTTGGCGATGTTGGCATTGACCACCTTCTTGTCGAGACCGCCGATGACAACGTATTTGAAATGGCTTCAGGTTGTTTGTGTTGCACGGTGCGCGGCGACTTGGTTGATACGTTAATCAACTTAATTGAACGCCGTGATAAAAAAGACATCAAGGCTTTTGACCGCGTCGTCATTGAGACAACAGGGTTGGCAGATCCAGCCCCCGTCCTTCACACCATCATGAACCACCCTTATTTGCTACAACGCTATAAGCTTGAAGGGGTGGTGACAATTGTTGATACGGTTAATGGTGACAGCACCCTAAACGAGCACCCCGAAGCAGTAAAACAAGTAGCCGTCGCCGATCGTTTGGTCTTAACAAAAGCAGACTTGCTGACAGGAAAACAAGGCGAAGAGAAATTATTCGCCATTATTGCCCGCCTTAAAAAGCTCAACAAAGGCGCGCGGATGCTCGAAGCCACAACAGGTGAGGCCACCGCAGAAAACTTGTTTAATACGGGCCTTTATGACCCCTCAACAAAATCCAACAATGTCAAAAAATGGCTGGCTGCTGATGCCTATGACAAACCAAATCATCATCACAGCGACCATCACCACGATACTAACCGCCACGATGACCACATTGAGAGTTTTACCATCACTTCAAACAAGGCCATTACCAAATGGAACCTTGATTTGTTTTTAGAATTATTGCGGTCCTACCACGGGCCAAACCTCTTACGGGTAAAAGGCATTATTAAACTTGAAGAAGACCCTGACAAACCCATGGTTATCCATGGGGTTCAGCATATTTTTCACCCGCCAGCGCAATTGGAAAGCTGGCCAGACGAAGACACCAGCACCCGCATTGTTTTCATCACTAAAGACATTAAACGGGCGCAATTATCCGAATTATTCAAAGCCTTTACCGACCCTATTCGCGGCGGTGCCGATGCTTTTCGCGACGACACTTTGTCCCTGAGAGGTGGAGACTAATATATATGGACGTTTACACATTAAAAACCTGCGATACCTGCCGCAAAGCTTTAAAATTTCTTGAAGCAAGCAACATCGCCTACAATAATTTTGATATTCGTAAAAATGGCATCAGCCGCGACACCATCCAAAGCGCCATTTCAGCTCTTGGTTGGGAAGCCATCCTCAACCGCCGTTCAACCAGTTGGCGGCAATTAGATGATGCCACAAAAGAGAACATTAACGCTGAAAAAGCCGCCGATTTAATTTGCGAAAACCCAACGCTAATGAAGCGGCCTTTGTTTATTTCAAACGATACCTATATCGTCGGGTTTGATAAGAAAGCCCAAGAGCTACTCACCACGAACAACTAATCTAACCGCGAACCAAAGGCCGAGTTAAGCAGGTCGGTCCACCTTCGCCTTTGCGGCTGATCTCATCCGCTTTTAAGACTTCAACTTTGCACCCAGCATCTTGTATCCGTTGTTGCGTAATCGGATTGCCAGCAACCATCACAACATGGCTAGGGCCAATCGCCAATACATTACACCCCATAGAGTCAAATTCCTCTTGCGGTACTTCAATAAACCCAAAACCTCGTGCCTCTAGCAACTGCACCAAACGCACAGGCATTAAAGGCAGATAAACCACTGCCAGTTTTTCATCGACAGGACTAAGCACAGACATCAGATGGAACACATCACCTGCCCCTTTATAATGGGGCATATCAAAGCCATGCACATCCACATCATCACCAAGAATTTTCGCCAATTGCGCAAGGCCTTGTTGGTTGGTTCTGTAACCAATGGCCGCTAATAACGTTTTATCATCCAGCCAAACAAGATCACCACCCTCAACTTTTCCAGGTGCCACAATTTCACCAATGATGTTAAAGCCACGCGCGGTCAGTTCATCAGCATTGATCGACGGTTCAACGTCTCTTTCAGTTTTACCCATCGATGCTTTTATAAGTCCACGTGGGGAAACAATAAGCGAATCGCGGACATAAATACCATCCAGTGACAATGCATCATCGCCTTGAAGTTCAACAACCTCACCGCCTGTTGACTTCAACATCTGAATGAAGCTTTCATACTCCTCAACCGCTGCATCAAAATTTGGCTGAGCATGATAGTTCAATCCTTGCCACTGCTGATCGATAGATTGCTGACTAACAAAGGCTTGCTGCACACGGCGAACTGCAATCGATTTTATTTGCCCGTACTCATTCATTCTAAATAACCTTTTGATAAAATGCCCTTTGGCATTAACTCATTTTTGCAATAGTGTCTGAGCAAATGACAACAAGCAAGCAGAGTTACAACCATATGCCAAATAAAATTACTGGGGTCATTTTGGCGGGCGGTTTGGCCCGCCGGTTAGGCAACATCGATAAGGCACTCGTTCAAATCGGCAACACAAGTTTGCTTGAATACGCCATTGCAAACCTTGAACCCCAGTGTGACCAAATCATCATTAATGCAAATGGCAACCCTGATCGATTTCACAATATCAACAATCCAATTATCGCCGATACGATTGAAGGGTATGCTGGACCGTTGGCTGGTGTACTTTGCGCCATGCAATGGGTAAAACAAAACACGCCTCAAACAAAGTGGATTGCAACCCTTCCAGTCGACACCCCATTTGCCCCTAAAGATTTTGCCGCGCGCTTGTTGCAAAACGTCATCGACCAAAAAACTGATCTGGCCTGCGCCTCATCGGGTGGCCGCCACCACCCCGTCGTTGGTTTGTGGCCAGTTGATCTTGCAGACCAACTTCACGCCGCAATGGTCAATGAAGATATGAGAAAAGTTGACCTATGGACGGCGCGGTTTAAACTCAGCATTGTTGATTTTAAAATCAAACAATACGATCCATTTTTCAACATCAACCGCCCAGCAGATATTGAAACGGGCGAGCAAATTTTAAAGGAGCAATCAAATGCCTCATAAACTAAACGAGGACGTCTGCGCCCAATCAAAGGGCTTGGCAACATTTGGTGAAATCCAAGACCTGCTCGCCAGCCAAATCAACACCATTGCCAAAGTTCAAACCATCCAACTTGAAAACGCTATTGGCAAGGTTCTAGCGCAAGACATTATCGCCCCACGCCCCGTACCAGCCTTTACCAATGCTGCTGTTGATGGTTATGCCTTTGCACACGCTTCAATCGTAAATGGTGACAATATTCTAACCGTCACCCAAGAAATTTTTGCCGGCACTCAACCAGATGCAGTGTTAGGCATAGGCCAAGCTGCGCGTATTTTTACAGGGGCCGTCATGCCCCAAGGCGCAGATACCGCCGTCATGCAAGAAAACACGCAGCTCAACGGCAATAAAGTCACTGTCTCACCCCAAACAAAACTTGGCTCAAACGTTCGAAAGGCTGGTGAAGACCAACAAATCGGCGACATTGTTGTTGCAAAGGGCACCAGACTACAACCAAGCCACCTTGGCGCAATCGCCAGTACAGGGGCAAATGAAGTCCAGTGTTTTAGCACCTTAAAGGTTGCAATTTTATCGACAGGTGATGAAGTCATTCGCCCCGGTCAAGATTTAAAAGATGGCCAAATATATGATTCTAACTTTCACCTTCTAAACGGCTTGGCCGCATCCAACGATATAGAGCTTCATGACGTAGGCGTTTTGGCTGATGATGAAGAATTGATTTTTAGCACCATAGAAACCCTCTCCAAACAATATGATGTCATCCTTTCAACGGGTGGTGCCAGTGTTGGCGATAAAGATTTCATCATTGCTGCAA
>JAMOMM010000014.1 GCA_027067085.1 Hyphomicrobiales bacterium | reverse complement strand
TGGGACGGGTAAAGTTGGCAATGTAAAGTTTTTATTTTATTTTGCTTTTTTTGTTTAGCTTACCTTTTTCCCGTTTAAATTGTTTAGGCTTAAAATTTTTTTGTTTTAGCGCGAAACAAATGAACGTAGTCCACTAAAGGAGCCTGTTTTGGGTTCGTAGATTGGTGTTGATAGTGTTTAATTATATTTAATTGTTACTTTTCAATATGTTGAATTGTATTTATGTGTTGGCGGTCATGGTCGAGTTTGCTTTTTAGCGCCTCGTTATGGGCGGATAAATCGGCTCAAGCAATGATAAGAGTTAATGAGAGTAAGAAAAATCAGTATTCTTGCTTCGATTTAATGATGAAAACGCGGGAAAATATGGACTTGTGAGCAGGCATTACCTATATGTTCGTGGAGAGGTGTGCCACGTTTGACTGGTATTGCTAAATCTGATGAACGCATTTGATGTTAAATGTTGCTTTATTGGGCTTATGTGATGCTTTGATTGTTGGAAAATGCGGCATATGTATGAAAGTTTTTTGAACGTTATATAGCGGAGTAATATATGCCCTGGAGTAATCAAGGCGGTAATAATAATGGCGGGGGTGGCGACCAAGGCGGTCCTTGGGGAAATGGCCCAAAGCAACCTAATGGTGGCGGTGGTGGTAATCGAGGTGGTGGGCAACAGCCGCCAGACCTTGATGACATTATCAAACAAGGCCAAGATAAAATTAAAGAATTGTTTCCATCAGGTGGTGGCAGTGCTGGTTCCAATAAATTCTTATGGATGATTGTTGCCGTGGCATTGGTTGGCATTGTGGCGATGAATAGTTTTTATCGCGTACAAGCAGATGAACAAGGTGTTGTGTTGCAACTTGGCAAATATAACCGCACTGCGGGACCAGGACTGCATTTTGCGCTTTGGCCAATTGAAAAAGTTGAACTTTTGCAAGTTACAAAAGAACACAACGTAACCTTTGGCGGTCGTAATGCTGATGATGGTCGTATGTTGGCTGGCGATCAAAACATGGTCGACATTCGCTTTACGGTGCAATGGCGTATTAGCGATGCTAAAAAATACCTATTTAATATTCAACAACCTAAGGCTCTTCTTCAGGTGGTAGCTGAAAGTGCAATGCGCGATGTTGTTGGCCGTACCGCTGCTGATGAAGTGCGGACCAAGGGTCGGTTTGCAGCGCAAGAGCAAGTGAAAAACCTTATTCAAAAAACGCTTACTTCATATGATGCAGGTATCAACATTAACGGTGTGCAGCTCGAAAAAGCTGATCCACCGCCCCAAGTTGTTGATGCATTTGAAGAAGTACAACGGGCCGAACAAGAGCAAAATAAAATCATTCGTCAAGCTGAGCGTTATCGCAATAAGCTTTTGGGTGAAGCACGCGGTGAAGCAGCCCAAATCGTTGAAAAATCCAAAGCTTACAAAGCCCGTGTGGTTGCAGAAGCTGAAGGTGAAGCGGCTCGTTTTGTGAAGGTGTATGATGAATATGTTAAAGCAAAAGAAGTGACGCGAACTCGTTTGTTCCTTGAAACAATGGAAGAAGTTTTGGGAAAATCTAATAAAGTGATTGTTGACAGCAAAGGCGGTAGCGGTGTTGTGCCATACCTTCCTCTGCCTGAAATACAAAAACGTAATAAAGGAGCTAGCCAGTAATGAGCTTTATTAAATCATTTGGCCTGTTCATTTTGGCCGGCCTTGTTTTTCTTGGTCTTTCTTCTTTCTTTGTCGTTGATGAGCGCGAGAAAGTTCTTGTAACAAAATTTGGTGAAATTCAGCGTGTTGTTGAAAAGCCAGGTTTGTACTTTAAAGTTCCATTCGTGGAAGATGTTGTCCCAATCGAAGATCGCTTGTTGTTCATTCAAAGTAATGACAAAAGCGTTCAGGTGGTTGATGGTCGTCGTTATCGTGTTGATACTATTACGGTGTTGCGTGTTAAAGATGCGATTAAGTTTCGTGAGACAGTGGGAGCTTCACTTGCTGAAGCGCGCATTCGGATTGCGACACGGATTGAGTCAGCTTTAACGCAAACGTATGGTCGTCGTACCTTTACTGCAGCACTATCTAAAGATCGCGCTGCGATGATGACTGAAATTCGTGATATGGTTCGCCCAGCGGCTGTGTCATTGGGTTTGGAAATTGTTGATGTTCGCATTCGCAAAACCGACCTTATGCAAGAAGTGCTGAAACAAACCTATGAGCGTATGAACGCTGAACGCTTTGCAGAAGCTGCACAACTTCGTGCTGTTGGTCGCACTCGCGGTATTACAATTCGCGCGGCGGCTGATCGTAATAAAGTTGAACTTGTCGCGACAGCGCGGCGTGAATCAGAAATGATTCGCGGTGATGGTGATGCAAAACGGAACAATGTGTTTGCGGCGGCGTTTAACAGAGACCCTGAGTTCTTTGCCTTTTATCGTTCGATGAAAGCCTATTCTAAGAGCCTTGGGAGTTCTGGTACAACAATGGTGTTGAGCCCTGATTCAGAGTTTTTCAAATTCTTTAACAGCTCGAAAGCAAAAGCTAAGTAATGATTTCTAATCTCGTTGCTGCAGTAGGACTTGTGTTTGTGATTGAGGGCCTGATGTATGCCATCGCCCCCAATCGCTTCAAGTCTATGATTTCTGCGATGGAAAATATTCCTGCAGAAAAACTACGCATTTTTGGCGTAATGGCCATTGCGTTGGGCGTTGGCATTGTGTGGTTTGCCAAGACGTTCATTACATCATCGTAAGTTGAACGTATTTGTATAGTACCGCTTGGTGAGATACGTTATTTTTGACGCCGCATGAGGCGTTAGAAAGCGCCCACGACAGGTAAATTGATAACACCTTTTTGGAGGTAATTAGATGAATAGAGCAATCATAGGCACTTTTGATCGTACAAAACTGGTAGCCATTGCCCTTTGTACGTTGATGTTTGTAAGTGTGGTTTTTGTAAATACGCCAACCGCAATGGCGGCTGGGCCAAAATCTGTTGCAGATTTAGCTGAGCGCTTATTGCCTGCTGTGGTGAATATTTCAACCAAGCAAACGGTTAAAAGCAACAAAACCCTACAAATTCCAAATTTGCCAGAAGATTCACCGTTTCGCGATTTTTTTGATGATTTCTTTAATAAGCAAAAACCTCAAGGGAAAAATGGTCCTAATGGAAAGAACCGCGGACGAAGCGTTAGTTCTTTAGGGTCTGGTTTTGTTATTGATCCATCTGGCGTGATTGTCACCAATAATCACGTGATTGATAAGGCTGACGAGATTGAAGTTATCTTTACTGATGGCACAAAACTTAAAGCTAAAGTGATTGGTCGCGATAAAAAAACGGATATTGCTGTCCTTAAAGTTGAGCCTAAAACACCACTTCCGTTTGTGCCGCTTGGCAATTCAGATAAGTTGCGTGTTGGCGATTGGGTAATGGCGATTGGTAATCCGTTTGGTCTTGGCGGCTCGGTTTCATTGGGCATTGTTTCTGCTCATCACCGTGATATTCGCTCTGGCCCTTATGATGATTTCATTCAAACTGATGCGGCGATCAACAAAGGCAACTCTGGTGGCCCGTTGTTTAATATGGAAGGCGAAGTGATTGGCATTAACACAGCGATTTATTCTCGCTCTGGTGGCTCAATCGGTATTGGCTTCTCAATTCCTTCAAGCACGGCGACGCGGGTTATCGATCAGCTTCGTAAGTTTGGTAAAACCCGTCGTGGTTGGTTGGGTGTTCGCATTCAAGCCGTTACAGATGACTTGGCCGAAAGCTTAGGCCTTGAAAATTCACGTGGCGCTTTGGTTGCTGATTTGACCGAAACTGGCCCAGCAGAAAAAGCGGGCATTAAAGCTGGTGACGTTATTATTCGCTTCAACGGTAAAGATGTCAAAAAGCTATCTGATTTGCCTAAAATCGTCGCTCGTTCTCCTGTAGGGGAAACTGTTGACGTGATTGTCATTCGCAAGCGCAAAGAAATGACCATTGCTGTGAAACTTGGTTTGCTCGAAAATGGTGAGAAAATCATTGCTAAAACCGCGAGTAAAAAACGTGCGCAAGCAACTAAAACGTCTTCTGTTTTAGGTATGACGGTTTCACCTATTACTGATGAGCTGCGTAAAAAGTATAAACTTTCTGCAAAATCTCAGGGTATTGTGGTTGTCACGGTTGATCCAGATAGTGTTGCTGGGGAAAAACGCATTCAGCCTGGCGATGTCATTGCTGAAGCTGGAGAGGTTGATGTGAAAACGCCAGCTGATTTGGAAAAGCGTATCAAGGAATTGCGTAAAGAAAAGCGCGGGTCAATTTTACTACTTGTTCTTAAAACAGCGCGTGGTGGCGATCCTCACTTTATTGCGCTTCGTTTGAAGTAAGCTTTGTGACGAGAAATAAAATGGGGAGGGCTTTTGCTCTCCCTTTTTTGTTTCTGCTACAATTGTCATTCTCGGACTTGATCCGAGGATCTAGAGTTGGTCTGGTTTAAATTGAACCAGACCGACCAGCTTAAGGTATTGATAATCTTGCGTTTCATGCAGTGTTTGCGCAACAAACAAAACATGAAACGCTCTAACGCCAAACAGTATATATGCAATAAAAATCCGCGCTCGTAT
>JAMOMM010000013.1 GCA_027067085.1 Hyphomicrobiales bacterium | reverse complement strand
GGTACCAAAATCTCCAACCAAAATACCGCCAATCCAATCAAAGTACCGTTCAAACACTGGGGCATTTAACCCCATTTGTTCTCGCAACGCCGCAAGAGTATCTTCTTGAGCATTGATTCCCAAAATCAGTTCAGCGGGGTCGCCCGGCAGCACTTGTGTAATCGCAAACACCACAACACTGGCAACCAGCAACGTGATGAGTGAGAAGACGAGACGACGAAGGAAAAAGGTAAATGTGACCATGATAATTTTTAGCCCGCAATCTTTTTAAATTGCGGGCCGTTTTGTCAATCAGCCCAAGAAACACCAGTCAGGTCATTTGCCTGAACAGGTGAGTTTTCCCAAAGGCCATTAAGTTTTTTATTCCAAACGCCCGTCTTTGCGAGTTGGAACAAAAACCCATTTACCGCGTCGTCAGAAAGGATTTTTTGCGCCTTGCCTAATAGAGCGTAACGGCCTTTTGTATCGGTGGTTTTATTCAATTCATCCATAACGCTATTGAACGCTTTACTATGGTAATTGAAATAGTATTTTTTGCGCGCGTAAATACCAATATCCATTGGCTCTGTATGCGATACAATCGTTAGGTCATAGTTTGTGGCTTTGAACACATCTTTAATCCATGGTCCCCATTCCACAGGCACAATTTTGAGATTAATGCCAATTTTCTTTAAATCAGCAGCAATAATTTCTCCGCCACGGCGCGCATAAGATGGCGGTGGTAGTTTTAGTGTTGCCTCAAAACCATTTGGAAAACCTGCCTCCTTAAGCAACGCTTTTGCTTTTTCAGGATTATAAGCATAAGCACCTGTTAAATCCACATATGCAGGGTGATGGGGGGCAAAATGAGAACCAATTGGGGTTCCATTTCCAAACATTGCACCATCAATAATATTTTGGCGGTTGATACCCATCATCATCGCACGTCGCACTTTTACATTATCAAAAGGTGGTTTGGCATTATTGGTTGAAAGGATCGTTTCACCTTCCGTTGAACCAATCACCACTTTAAAGCGTGGATCAGATTTAAATTGCGCTAGGTTTTCTGGTGCCGGGAAATTTGGAAACGCATCAACATCACCCGCCATCATCGCAGAAAAAGCAGCGGCTGGATCTGAGATAATTTTAAAAGTCGCTTTTCCAAGCACTTTAGATTTACCCCAATAGTTTGCAGCACGAGCGAGCTCAACGCGGTCACCTTTTACCCATTTTACAAACTTGAACGGACCTGTACCAACTGGATTACTTTTATTGTTATCAGCACTTTCAGGAGCCACAATAACAGCATCACCCCAACCTAAGTTAAACAGCATATTACCGTTTTGTTGTTTAAGCGTAATTTTAACCGTCATTGGGTCAACGGCTTCAACCTTATCAATTGCTTTAAACAAGGCTTTTTGAGCATTTACGCTTTTTTCACCGCGCGCTCGATCTAAGGAAAACACCACATCTTGAGCATCAAAACTTGTACCATCATGAAATTTAACGCCTGAATGAAGTTTGAAAACATAGGTCAGGCCATCATCTGAAACAGTCCAACTCTGCGCCAACGCTGGCTTTATTTCCCCTTTACTATTTATTCGGGTCAAGCCTTCAAACACATTGGCATAAACAACTTCATCAATCGCAGCCGCCGCACCCGCAGTGGGATCAAGATGAGTTGGCTCCAACACCATACCCAACGTAATTGCATCCTTACCAGCCAAGGCTGTCGTAGAAACGGCACACAAAGCAAGAGCAGCCACAGCGCTCTTCATTCCAATTTGTATAGTTTTCATATTACTTCTCCCTTTAGTATTACGATTTTTATAAGTTTATTTTACGAACGTTACGGCGATAACAAATAATGTAAAGCCGAGGCCATAACTTTGGTTGATTCAACCATATCATCAATGCCCACATATTCATCAGGCTGATGGGCAAGGTCTAGGATACCTGGCCCATAGGCCACACAATTATCTAAATGACCCAGTCGAGATATGTGCTTTTGGTCATAGCTGCCCGGCGATATAACATAATCGGGATCTGTCCCTAAAACCTCTTTAATGCCCTTTGCCAGAGCCTTTGAAACATCAGCATCCTTATTGGTCATAGTGGGGTAAATCTCATTGATGTCTTTGATCGAATAAACAAAGCCCTCTCGTTGGGCCGTTAACCCATCAAGGATTGACGTAATTTCAGCTTTAACCTCCGTCATTGATTCTTCGATCAAAAACCGCCGATCAAAAATCATTCGACATGAATCAGCAACACAAGCAGCAGGCAATCCATCAAAGTTTTCATCCTCCCCACCATGGATAGAATTGATATTCAAAGTAGACTGTTTTGCACCATCTGGAACAACAGGCATGTCCGTTTTTTTATTGGCCAACGCTGGATAGAGTTCATCTTCAAATTTACTCATAACCGCCCCCATATGACGGATTGCACTGTCGCCTAAAAATGGCATCGAACCATGAGCAATGCGCCCCTTGGTTTCAATTTCACCCCACCAACCACCACGATGGCCAAGGCATATACGGTCTTTATTGAGAGGCTCTGGTATGATGACATGGTCAACCCGCGGTTTAGAAAAATACCCCTTTTGAGCGAGATAAGCGACTCCACCATATCCACCCGTTTCTTCATCAACTGTACCCGAAATTTCAATGGCACCTGCATAATCAGGAACAGTGGCAAGAAAAGCCTCAACAGCAATCATTGAAGCGGCCAGTCCGCCTTTCATATCGCACGCCCCGCGCCCGTATATTTTGCCATTCTTTATAATGCCAGCAAACGGATCAACCGTCCAACCCTTGCCCGCGACCACCACATCAATATGAGAATTGAAATGTACACATTGGCCAGGGGTTTTGCCTTCACGTCGCGCTATCACATTTGTACGGGGGTATTTATCACTATCACCAGGAGTATCAACACCGCGAACATATTCAATTTCAAAACCACGCGCCTTTAACCAAGTACCAATAAATTGCGCACATTCAGTATAGTTTTCACCAGGCGGGTTTGTTGTAGGAATCGCGATCAATCGGCAAGTCAAATCAACCAACTCATCTTTAAGGCTATCTACTCTTTGGTGTAGTTTATTTATTATTTCTGCCATTCTAGCTCAACGAATTATTTGGTTTTAGCTCAACATTAAGTTTTTTGATAAAGTGCCATTTAACGAGAGAGTATGTTGCTCACAGTCTTCCATATGCGCGGTCATAAGTTTACGAATTTTCTTTTGATCTTCCTTTTTATAAGCCACGACTAGCTTACGATGAAAGTCAATATTTGATTGGGTGAACGTCTCGTACTGCGAAATATGATCGAATCTAAAATCAATAAAATTGCGCAAGAGCTCTGTCAAAAACTGGGCATTAAAAGCCAGCAAAGGGTTGGGACAATAACTGGCCAAAATATCGTGAAAACTCAACTCATTCTCACGCAAATTTAGATGCACATGTCGACGCGAGCGGTCAATCGAATTAGCGCAACACTTTCCCACTTGATTTTCAAGTTTGTCTATCGCTTCAGGTGGCAACAATCCAACAACCGAAACAGCCAATTCCACCTCAACGATTTTGCGCATTTGATAAATTTGTTCAACTGAAACATCGCGAAATTGTAAAAAATTTCGCAGCAATTCAGTTGTGCGTTTGTAGCTCACCTCAATGAGTGTAGGCCCACCGCTCGGTCCTGTACGAATCGCAATCAAACCTTGAACTTCAAGTGATTTTAATGCTTCACGCATCGTCCCTTTTGCACATTGGAATATATCTACAAGCTGCTTTTCATTTGGCAACTTATCGCCAGCTGCCAATTCATTTTCGATCACCCAGCGTTTAATATCATTCGCAATACGATCTGAGCGTTTTCCTACGCCTTGATCGTATTGGCCCATTCCTGAGGTGTTTGTTGGCAAACTGCAAAATTCCATTTAATTATATTTATACTGATAAATAAAGCTAAGGAACAATTATTACCTTGTCAAACTTTTAACTCTCAAACTGGCTTGACCAACATTCAAATAAGTCATTTTGGGCTGGAGTTGCGTGATAAATTCCACGTGCAATAGCCCTGCTCATGGTACTGGCCGCGATAGCACCTAAGTCGATATACTGATCGAGTAACGGCTCAACACCTGAAGTCCCCGTTGCCAAACAGAAAATCAAATCACCATCTAAAGGCGTATGGGATGGCCATATCGCGCGAGCAAACCCATCATGAGCAGCAACCGCTATTCGCTTTGCTTGCGATTTCGTCAAAACAGCATCCGTAGCAATAACTGCAATTGTCGTATTTGCACCGGCTTTAAGCATTTCGCGATGCTTAATTCTTAGCTCGTCACTATCGTTTGGATAAGGGTTAGCAACACCAAACCCACCAAATTCACTTTCAATTTCAAAGGGAGCCGCCCAAAAGTTTTTTGTGCCACCAACCAAAGGCGACCCTAATGGGTTAGCTGCCACAATTGCGCCAATGGTAATATGTTTTCCACCGCCGATGGAAACTAAGCTTGAAGCAGAACCCAAACCACCCTTGCACACAGCTGTTAAAGCACCGCAACCTGCACCCACAGAGCCAATTTTAAAATCTTTACGCGCAGATGTAACCG
>JAMOMM010000012.1 GCA_027067085.1 Hyphomicrobiales bacterium | reverse complement strand
TGGAATAGTGCCGCGTGCACTTGAATTGCTGCAGGCTTATTCATGGCCAGGTAATGTGCGCCAGCTTGAGAATACAATTTTCCGCGCCATTGTGCTTTGCGAAAGTGATATGTTGGCATTAGAAGATTTTCCACAAATTGTGTCATTGGTTGATGGTTTTGAAGCGGTAATCCCTGATGCGCCGCAACTGGCACCCGCACCAGCAATGCCGAGTGGGCAAGATGCAATGATTGGAGCTGCGTCAACGGCCTCGCCAGCAAATACCATATGTGATGGTTCTGGATTGGGCATAACAGCGGTAACAGATGGTGGCCATATCCGCCGACTTGAAGAAATTGAAAAAGATATGATTCGCTTGGCACTGCATCGTTATCGTGGGCAAATGTCACAAGTTGCGCGTAAGTTGGGCATCGGCAGATCAACGCTTTATCGTAAAATGCGTTCATTAGGCTTGGAAGATCAGGCGTAAGTTTTTGGCAAAAGTGCTTTGTCTGTTCAAATGCTAGGTGGTGTGAATATGTTACACCTCGCGAGAATTTGAACAGGGTGATAATAGGGCGGGTTGCGTCGCGTTAGATGTGTGGTTAGTGTGGCGTCAAATCGACCCTTTTGGTCCTCGGAGGCACTATGTTTAAAATTTCACGCGGCATTTTTCTTGCAGCTATTACGAGCGGTCTTTTGGCCTCAACTGCAATGTCTAGCTATGCGGGCACTACAAAGAAAAACTTTCAATCGCGAAGCTTCGAACAACCAACCAAGAAGCGGCGTTCTAGTGATGGCGGCTTTTTTTCGTTCTTTAATCAAGAGATTAACCAACGTAAGAACAAAAAAATTCGTAAAGTCATTCGTACAAATCGGCCCTCAAGACCAACGTTTTACTCATATCGTGGTGCAAAAAAAGTTGTCTTGGCTGATGCTAGTTTAAAGCAGCCGCTTAATCGTCAATTGCCAGCGTTTTCTGGCAATGGGCCAAAGAACTTTGATCCGACGGCAAATTTTGTTGGCCAAACCAAGCTTGATGACTCGCTGGCCCAAACCATTTTTGATGTGTTGAAGCAAGGCAAGCTGGTGACACGTGTAACTGCAAAGCAAAAAAAGGCAATTGTTCGTTTTTATAAAGAGCGCAATTACGCTGGCCTGTGGACTGAAATGGATGGCGTTAAGCTAAATGCGCGCGCTATGTTGGCTTATTTAGCCAAAGCAAATGAAGAAGGTTTGCATTCTGCCTATTATTTGCCAAATGGCCTTGCTGGTTTCCATGATGACTTAGCCCATGTGGAGAGTGATCTAGAAGCGCTAGCCAAATTTGACATCAATTTAACTGCAATGGCTGTTAAGTATGGTCAACACGCCTCAGGGGGACGCGTTATTCCCAACCGCTTGAGCCGTTATCATGATTTGAAACCACCAAAGGTTGCCGCGTCTAAGGTGTTGCAACAATTGGCTGCTGGCAATAATGCTGTGAGTTATCTGGCTGGTTTGCACCCAACTCATAAAACTTATGTGAGTTTGAAAAGTGCTCTAGCGCGTATTGATGGTCAGCCTTCTGAAAAAGTGCACCCTATTATTCGATCTGGCGGGGTGATTAAAGTTGGTCAAAATGATGAGCGCGTTGGTCTTATTAGGGCGCGCCTTGTTGAAGCTGAATTATTACCTAAAGATACCGCTGATGATTATGTTTTAAACAAAGATGTTTATGATGAGGAAATGAGCGAGGCTGTTAAAAAATATCAAAAGTCTAAAGGTTTAAAGGCTGATGGTATTATTGGCGGGCGCACTTTTGCATCGTTTAATCCACGCAAAAACCTTAAAAAACGCAATCGCATTGTTTTGAATATGGAGCGGATGCGGTGGTTGCCAAGGCAATTTGGTAATAAACATATTTTTGTAAATCAGGCTTCGTATAAATTACAGGTTATGCAGAATGATCGGGAAATTTGGCAAACGCGCGTTATCGTTGGAAAGCCAAAAAACCAGACAAACTTCTTTATCGATAAGATGAGAATTGTGGTTTTTAACCCTTATTGGGGGGTTCCGCAGTCTATTATTGCAAAGGAAATGTTGCCACGTTTACAGGCTAATCCTAGCTATCTGGATGCTAAAGGATTTGAAGTTTATAATAGTCGCGGCAAAAAAGTGAGATCAAGTAGTGTTGATTGGAGTAATTATGGAGGGTCACGTGTGCCCTTTTCTGTACGCCAACCGCCAAGCGCAAAGAACGCTTTGGGCAAAGTTAAGTTTTTATTCCCTAATAAGCATGCGATTTACTTACATGATACACCAAGTAAGAGCCTTTTTGCCCGTTCAAAACGAGCCTTTAGTCATGGTTGCGTACGAGTGAAAAACCCATTTACTTTTGCAGAAAAAGTTTTGGGGTGGAAAAGATCTCGGATTGATAAAAAAGTTGCTTCAGGTAAAAATGGATCTGTTCGTTTGAAACAGTCAATTCCTGTGTATCTTACATATTTCACGGCGTGGGCCGACCAACAAGGCAAAGTTCGCTTTTATGGTGATGTGTATGGCCGTGACCGCCAGTTGGATAAGGCGTTGAATCAAATTGCAATTGCGTCAAATTAACCTTATTTATAATAAATAGAACTTTAACATTCCTGTTAACCGCTGATTAAGCATATTAGTGCAAAATTTGTGCAAGTAAATGTTGCCTAAACTGTGCCGCAATCTTGTGGTCAATCACGAAGTGTTGTAGTTCTATTCTAGTAATAACAAAGGGAACGAAAGCACGGGGAAATTGATGGGGATCGGAAATCTACCGATCAGTGTGTAAATTTGAGTAAGCGTATCTTCTTCGCAAAAATCCCTCTTGCGTTAAAATTATCTATGTTCAGTCGTATTTTTCAGAAAAGTCTTATTGGCGTTATGGTGCTGTTTGCATCATTGGCTGGTTTGTCTGTTGCTTCCAAAGCAGAAATTAGAACGCTGAACTTGTATTTTCCACATACAAAAGAATCTTTGACGGTTACCTATAAAAAGGATGGCCGCTATATTCCAACAGCGATGAAACAGTTGAACTGGTTCTTTCGCGATTGGCGTCGTAATACGGCTACTAAAATGGATCCCGAAACGATTGATCTTTTGTGGGAGCTTTATAAAGATTTAGGCGCGAGAAAACCTGCTCATATTGTTTCTGCCTATCGCTCGCCAGCAACCAATGGCATGTTGCGCCGCATTGGCCGTAAAGTTGCTCGTAGTAGCCAACATATGCATGGCCGTGCGATTGATGTGTATTTCCCAGATGTTTCCTCAGCAACAATGCGAGGCAGCGCATTAGCGCGCCGTGTTGGTGGCGTTGGGTATTATCCGCGTTCTGGCCGTTATGGTTTTGTACATATTGATTCTGGTACAGTTCGTCATTGGCCGCGGATGAGTACAGCGAAATTGGCAAGTGTTATCCGTCGCTATCGTTCTACGATTGGTGCGCGTCACACAAATAAGTATAAATCAAGGACACGTATTGCTTTAGCAAAACGTTCGAGCGGAGGCGGGCCAACAAATATTGTGCCTAAGAAGTTTCTCTCAGGTTCTAAGTTGGCTCGGGCTAAAACCACAAGAATTCCTCTTCCTCGTGCGCGGCCCTTGGCTGTTGCTATGGCCGCTGCTGCTGTTGATACTTATATTGTTCCTGTATCGGCGCCGGGTGGGAAGCAGAACTTTGGACCGCAACCAACATTAGGACGTTCGGGTATCGGGACATTGCTTGCAAACAATCCGTTGGATACAGCCCCTGTTCACTCAACTCAACGTACTAATAAAGCGGCAAAGGGTAGCTTTGTTACAGCACTTGCTGCTGGACGTGTACGTGATGTGCCGTTGTTGCGCCCTATGCAGGCATCAACCAGTGGTTCGTTCTGGTGGTCTGGTGATGTGAATAAAATGATCCGCCGTGATGGCGCGCCACAAGCCTTCACACTGGGTAATGCCAAAGCGGTTACGCCTGAAAAATTGAGCAATGAAGATAAGTCAGCGCTTGAAATTATGATTGCCGCCTTAACGGGTAAATCTAAAGCTGTAGTTCCTCACAAAGCTGTAAGCCGTTCAGGTGTGGTGCGTTCAGGGAAATCTGATAGCTTGCGTGTAAACCGTGCGGCAAAAAGTGATCTGTTGGCAACACGCCCTGGTCAAGTTAGTCGTTTGAACCGTTTGCGTTCGTCTGATAAATTGGCAGGTAACTTTGAAGCGGTTTTGAAAGCGGCTGATAAACCGCTAAATTTTATTGAGTAACAGATAGCTGTTTTGCTCTAAAGCATGTCACCTTTTTTATGGTTCAATTGGCATGCTTTAAGTCATTGTTTTGACGCATGTCTTTATCCCAAAACCGGTAACCACTTTTGGGGGACATGCTTTAGTATTGTGAATGTAAAGAGGTTGTGTTTTGCAACCTCTTTTTTTATGGAGAAATAGTATGGCTGAAAAGTCGATTTTAATCACGGGCTGTTCGACGGGTATCGGGTTTACCTGCGCGCTGGGTATGAAGCAGCGCGGGTGGCGGGTGTTTGCAACAGCGCGCAATGATGCTGATCTTAGTCGCTTGGCAGATTTGGGGCTTGAAACAGTTTATCTAGATTATACTGAGCCGAAATCTATTGAAGCGTGTGCGAACGAAGTGCTTGAAAAAACGGGCG
>JAMOMM010000011.1 GCA_027067085.1 Hyphomicrobiales bacterium | reverse complement strand
TGTGGTTTTTACTGGAATGGTGGACATGGAGATGTGTCTAAACATGACCCCTATCTCAAACCAGTAATGGATATGACGGACCTTGACAGAAAACGCCTTGGACAGATCGTGCTTTAGTGCCGATCGTGCACAGCTTTAAGTTACGCCAAAATAGGACGCCCCAAAGCCAGCAAAAAAGGTGGTTCGTTACAAATTCATTACCAGCTGTTAGTGAAACCGATCTAAACATGCTCTTCAAAATTCAAACGATAAAAGCCCGCTAAGATGAAAGTCACAGCGGGCCTTTTGATGTGCTATAATACTACATGGCGATTCGAGTAAAACTAAGCTGGCGATCTTTTGGAATTTAAAATACAAGGATAACTAAAATGGCAAAGAATATTCTTATATTTTCAGATGGGACAGGTCAGGTTGGTGGTGTACACCCTGATCAGAAATTATCGAATATTTACAAAATGTATCGCGCAATGAGGCCTGGGCCGTCATCTAAGATTATGCCCAAAGATCAAGTCTGTTTTTATGATGCAGGCTTGGGCGCTGGCGAGGTTGGAGGGCTGACGTTTGGAAGAATCCGTTCAACGTTTTCTGCTGCTGTTGGTTCGGGTATAGATGAAAACGTAATTGATTGTTACGAGAAAATTATTTCGTATTATGAGCCTGGCGACCGTATTCTATTGTTTGGTTTTTCTCGAGGAGCTTATACAGTAAGGGCGGTAACAAATGTAATGAACTTGTGCGGTATTCCTACTCTCATGCCTGATGGTTCTCCAGTTCCTAAATATGGCGATGGTCTGAGGAAGATTGCGAGCGATGCCGTTAACTACGTTTACAACCATGGCAATGGGTACCCACGGGGTCAATTGCCATATTTTGAAAATCGTGAGGAATTAGGAAGACGCTTTCGAGTTAAATATAAAAGTAGCGTTCCTGACGTGGAGCACGATGTTCAGGGAAATGTACAACCTACTTTTGTAGGTGTTTTTGATACTGTAGCTGCATTAGGAAATAAGGTTTTAGGAGCTGTTATCGGCTCGGGAATGTTTGCCGTCACAGTTTTGTTGTTTGCCCTATACTACTGGTCTTGGCATTGGGTGTTTTGGCTTGTTCCAGTGGGATCACTTGGAACCATGTTGTACTGGTATGTAAAGCTACGGATATCACAGTTCAAATATTTTTCACCTGACCCCAATAACCCTTTGAAGCTTTCTAACCCTAAACATTGGCGATCAATTTGGAAAAATGGACATTTCGCTGTTTGGGATAGCAAAAATTATGACAAATGGTTAGATTCAGATGTGTGCCATGCACGCCATGCTTTGGCGATTGACGAGCATCGAAAAGATTTTCCCAGAGTAGGGTGGGCAATGCAAGCAGAGGAAATGAAGACAAAAGGTAGAGAGCCTATTTGGTTAAAGCAAGTTTGGTTTGCTGGATGTCATAGCGATATTGGGGGTAGCTATTTAGAGCCTGAATCTCGGTTAAGTGATATTACATTGGACTGGATGGTCAATGAGCTGAAAGAATGTGTACCAGAAGTTCAAATAAATGAAAATTTACTTATGAGATCGGGAGACTCGGTTGCCCTGCAACATGAAGAAACATATATCTTTGAATTTGGGCCTTTTAAAAAACGATGGAAAGTCAAACCTCGTTTGGTGGATAATAAGTTCCCGTTACACCCATCGGTTTTGAAGCGCCTTAAAGCTGATAAAGTTCCTCAATTAGATGTGGTAAAGGCCTATCGGCCAAAGCAGTTAAAGGACCATCCACAAGCTAAGAAATTTTATTAATCAATTTTCACAATAACTCACTCCCCCACAATACGCCCATCTAAATATGGCTTATATCCATTCGATTTTCCTAAATACTCTGCCACAACATCACCAACGTCTGGGCCGAAGTCGTAGACGTGTTTGGCGTTGAGGAACATTTTGTAGCCGTCGCCGCCGTTGCGGACGTAGTTGTTGGAGGTGACGGAATAGAGTGTTGTGGCATCTATGGGGCCCCATTTTCCATCGCGCATGACGAGGACTTGTTTGATGCGACCTTTGTTTGGCTCAACTGATTTGTCCCATGTGAACTTTAGGCCAGCTACTTGCGGAAAACGGCCCTTTACTTTTTCAACTTGGCTAACGCCATTTTCAAGGGCGGCGACAATGGTTGCGCCAGTGACTTGAAAAGTTGACAAGGTGTTTTGGAACGGCAGTACGGTGAGCACTTCGCCCATGGTGATGTCGCCCTTGTCAATTGAAGCGCGCAGGCCGCCCGAGTTCATAATGGCAATTGTTACGCCTTGCGATTTAACCCGATCAAGCAGGGCATCAGCCACGAGGTTGCCCATCTGACATTCTTGAACGCGGCAGACTTTTGAATTGCCTTCAATAACAGCGCCAGTTCGGGCGATGACTTTTTTGCGAATTTTGTCAAGCGGTACGGCCATTTCAGCCACGCGGCCTTTGACTTTCGCATCTTCAGCGATTTTACCATCCATCACCACGGGCTCGCCCGTCGCAGTTTTAATGTTGCCAGCATCATCAAAGGTGACGTTTAGTTCGCCCAACAATTTGCCGTACGCATAGGCAGATACGATAGCGGTTTTGCCAACCATGGTTGGATATGGGCCTTGTGCGCGCTTATAGGTGTTTGAAAGATATGTATTGGTGTGGCCGCCAACGATGACATCGACACCTTTTGTTTTGGCGGCGACTTCTTTATCAACATCGTAGCCTGAGTGAGATAGGACGATGATTTTGTTGACACCTTTGGCGGTGAGTTTGTCGACCTCGCTTTGTACTGCGCCGACAGGATTTGTGAAAATAACATTTTTACCGGGGCTGGAAAGTTCATCAGTGTCATGTGGGGTGAGGCCGATAAGACCAATTTTTTGCCCGCCACGTTCGATGATTGTTGATTTGACCAACTTGCCAGCAAGTAATTTTTCACCACTAAAATCGGCATTGGACATAAGGACAGGAAACTTAACGGCATCCATAAAACCGCGAAGGACAGCGGGGCCATCATCAAATTCGTGGTTGCCGACGGTCATGCCATCATAGCCGAGCTTGTTCATCATTTCTGCGGCGAATTTTCCTTTGTAGTAAGTGTAGAAAAGCGAGCCTTGGAATTGATCGCCGCCGTCAACCAAAATTGAATTGTTGGTGCGCTTGCGGGCATCGGCAATGGCTGTGGTGAGGCGGGCATAGCCGCCAAAACATTTGCCAGCGATGTTTTTCTTTTCAGAACAACCAGAATCATATTTGCTGATCGGTTCAAAGCGGGAATGAAAGTCATTGGTGTGGAGAATGGTCAGCGAATAATCAGCTAGCGCGGTTGTAGCAGTGAGCATAAGTGCGGCGCTTGCGGTTAGGCCGGCGATAAGCGAACGGGAAACTTGCATGACATCCTCCAAAAGTTTTTATTTATGCTTTAAGTTTCACAAATCATCACTAGATTGGCAACATAAACTTTTTAAAATTTGGAAAATATAATGCCTGTGCTTTTGAATCGATTATTGTTGCTTGTGTTATTTGCGATTGCTGGATTTATGGCATGGGAATTCCAACAAAAGCTTTACGCCAATAAAGGCCGCCTTGTGGTGACGCAAAGCAATGTTGTGCCTGGCGCTGTTGAATTTTTATGGTCAAGTGAGGTTGAACTGCCGATGGCGAGACGGTTTTACGAGGCTTTTCAGGAATGGAAAGGCAAGACCAAACATATTGTCATCAGGCTTAATTCTCCTGGTGGTTCGCTTGGTGAAGGCCGTGATGTGATTGCGGTGATTGAGGAAATGAAAAAGACCCACCGTGTGGATACTTATGTTGGGGCGTTAGAAAACTGTCTGTCCATGTGTGTGCCGATTTATTTGCACGGGCAACGGCGACTTGCTCATGCCAAATCAAGGTGGATGTTTCATGAGCCGCGAAGTGTGGACTTCTTTACCGATGAGGCCGTTAAGGAACCTGAGTTTGAGCGCAAACGCATGGTGAAGAATTATGTGCAGAAATATTTTGTCAATTCGCCCATCCGCAAACAATGGCTGGATCAGTTGCTCAAACAGTGGCAGGGCAAAGACATTTGGCTGACGGGCCAGCAATTGGTTGATACAAATTCAAATGTTATCACTGAACTGCGTTGAGTTTATTTTTCTGTTAGTTTCAATTCAATGCGTCTGTTGCGAGCTTTGGCTTCATCGCTGTCGCCTGTGTCAACGGGTTGAAATTCACCAAAACCAGCTGCAACCAAACGATTGGGTGGAACGCCCTTTGAGATGAGTTGCTTGACCACGGCAATAGCGCGTAGTGATGACAATTCCCAGTTAGAGGCAATGAGTGGTGTGTGAATCGGGTCTGAGTCTGTGTGGCCGTCAACGCGCAAAACCCAAGCGATGTCTGATGGGATTTCTTTTTCAAGTTGGACAATGGCTGTAGCTAACTTATCGAGTTCTTTTGCGCCAAGTGGGTTTATTTCTGTTGCCCCTTTGGGAAATAGCACTTCGGATTGAAAGACAAACCTATCCCCAACGATAGAAACATCATTGCGGTTTGATAGAATTTTGCGTAAGCGGCCGAAAAATTCAGAGCGGAAACGGGCCAGTTCGCGGACCCGTTGGGCAAGGGCTGAGTTTAATCTTTTACCAAGGTCG
>JAMOMM010000010.1 GCA_027067085.1 Hyphomicrobiales bacterium | reverse complement strand
AATTGATTATGAAACGCTTTATGGTCCCGGTGCCGTTGGACCACCAACGACTGGTTTTGCTAATGCGCCAGCCCCGTTGTTGCCAACGCGTCAGGTGCGTGAGACTTTAACAACACCGCAGCGGCCTTCTCAAGTCAGAACACAAGCACGGGCCGCACCGCCCGTTCGTACCGCATCTGTTCGCACAGCTGGGGTTCAACGAAAAACGCCAGTGAAAGCCAAAACCAAAATCAATGCTGTGGCGATGACCAGTGTTACAGGATCACCTGGACGCGGCAACGCAGAACTTTTAACTGCGATGCGAAAAGTTATGAAGAAAGCGGGCTGGCCCGTGCTTACACGGCCTGCGCGCAATGCTTTGACGGTTACGGGTAATGTGAAACTTTTCGTGCCTAATGGTGGCCAGCAAAAAGTTGCGGTGGCTTGGACCGTGCGAACACCAGATGGCAAGGTGCTTGGGACAGTGCGGCAGGCTAATAACGTTCCCACAGGGTCTTTAAACAAAGGCTGGGGCAAAAATGCAACCTATGTCAGCCAAGCTGCGGCGCAAGGAATATTTAAACTTGTGAAAAAATCACAATAGAAGCTAGAGTCGTTCTGGTTTGCATTGAACCAGAACGACCTACCTAAGGCATTGATAATATTGCGTTTCATGCAGTGTTTGCGATTCAAACAAAGCATGAAACGCTCTAGCTTCTTTTTGTTGTTTTTCAATGTGTTATAACTTGATTTTCTATTATGAACGCAAAATGAACAGCCCGCTCAGGTTTCGTTCAGGGCGTTTGAGGCATTGTGTATTCATCGTTGAGAACAGCCCAATAAATGACAAACAAGTGGCTGGCAAATTTAAAATTCCTTGGAGGATACACCAATGCTTAAAAAAACTCTTTTCGCCGCTGCTGCTCTTGTTGCTGCAACAACTGCTTTCCAACCTGTTCAACAAGCTGAGGCTGGTGTTCGCATTGGCGTTCACATTGGTACGCCATATTATGGTGGTGGTTATTATGCGCCACGCCCTTATTATGCACCGCGCCCTTATTACGCGCCACGTGTTTCATTTTGCACAAAAGCGCGCCGTAAAATTCGTAACCGTGGTTACTACAGAATTCGCGCTGTTGATTGTTCTGGCTCTCGTTATACTTTCCATGCAAAACGCGGTGGTGTTTGGTATCGCCTACGGCTCAAAGCGCGCTCTGGTTACATCTATAAAGTAACGTACCTATAAGCCGTATACTTAATAAACTGGCTCTTTAAAATAAAACCTCGTTTGTGTGAGAACACTGCGAGGTTTTTTGTTGGTTGAAATTGCAGTAAGCTGGGTGAATGACACCACCGCGCAAACAAATAAAGCAAGAGCATAAAAGGCTGGCAAAGAAAATGGCGGCAATTTTCTTTCGTCATGATCCAATTGGAATCGTGTTCGAAGAGTATCAAAATTTTGATGAGTATGATCCTGAAGTGTTGACGATTTTGCCTCGTCTGGCTACGGCATTCAAATGAAATGGATGTCGTTGAAATTGTGCATGAAGAGTTTGTTCGATGGTTTCAAGAAAGCGCTGGTGAAAAGAGGAAGTATGTTGGGGTGGCTAAAGAGGTTTGGGTGTTGTGGCAAACTTTTCAGAAATAACTTTAGTATAGATCGAGCGAAATTTCTTGATATTCTGGTAGTTGCCCATTGTTGGCGCAGATAACGCAAACAACTTCTTGTTTGCGGCCATAGCCAACCATATAAGCGCATATTAAACAATCTTGCGCCAATGTTTTGACGACGACCTTTTTACTGCCTCCGCCTGATGCCATGATAGTATTAGATGAGCACGAAATACGCCCGATAGCGGTGGCTGATCTAACTCGGCTCATTTCTTGCACAGTGAGATTGGGCTTGTAGCCGTCAACAAATCGCATGCGAACTTTTATGACGCAATCAGCGCCTAGATCAATGAAAAAAAATTTCCCAATTTCAAAGGCATTAACTTTGATCGCGTTGTCTGTCGTAAAAAAGTCTTTGGTCAGTGGTCGTTGACTGTCCTTGACCATTACACCACCCATTTCAATGTCTAGGGTGCGGGCAATTTGATGAATGGTTTTGGGATCGGGTTCGCCTGAGAGAACTCTTTGTCGTGTTGAGACGCGCGCCAATGCTGCTTGCCAAGCACCTGGGCTAGATTGATGGCGCGTGGCATGCTGTAAAGCTTTAGCCATTAATTTGAGTTGGGTTATTGAAAGTGCTGGCTCATTTCTTTCCAGTTCTTTTGCCAGATGACCCGCAATGCGTGCGGGTTTGTGTTGTCCTTGGAATGATGTTCTTTCGCATTGCGCAACAAGATGCTTTAGCTCGCAAAGCATTTCGGCGTTTGTCTGTTCGGGTGGTCGTTGTTTCAATCTCATAAATTCTATATAGCGCAAATTTAGTAAGGTCCGTTTATCAATGTTTTGAAATTTTGATTGAAGGGGGATAATTTTCTAACCGCTAACGTCAATATGACGGAAAGTTCATATTTTCCTCATTGCGTTTTGGGTTGGGTTGGCGCATTTTGATTTTGGATATTTTTATTATTTTAAACGAGACAATTTGATGGTAAGTGAGATTACTTTTCTAATGGCGTTTGGCGCTGGTGTGGTGAGCTTTTTGTCGCCGTGTGTGTTGCCATTGGTGCCGCCTTATTTGTGCTTTTTGGCAGGGTCATCACTTGAAGAATTAACTGAAAAAAAAGCTGATAGCATCGCGCGTCGACGGGTATTTATTTCTGCCTTTGTTTTTGTGCTGGGCTTTGCGACTGTGTTCATCGCGTTGGGCGCGACCGCGTCCATGTTTGGGCAATTGTTGCGTGAATATCTTGACGTGCTGGCTAAAATTGCAGGCGTGACTATTATCATCATGGGCTTGCATTTTTTGGGCCTTTTCAAATTCGCCTTTCTCAATAAAGACACGCGCTATCAACATTCTGACCGACCGCGCGGGTTGGTTGGTTCGTACCTCATTGGCTTGGCTTTTGCGCTAGGTTGGACACCGTGCATCGGGCCAATTTTGGGTGCGATTTTGGCGGTGGCTGCATCGGAAGAAAGCGTAGCATCTGGCGCAATTTTGTTGGCAGTGTATTCAGCTGGTCTTGGTGTACCATTTATGGCAGCGGCCTTTGGCATCAACGGGTTCATGGGCTTTATGAAGCGCTTCCGCAAACATTTGGGTTTGGTGGAAAAAGTTATGGGCGGCGTGTTGGTGCTAACGGGAATTATGTTCCTGACAGGCGGCATGCAGACGTTGTCATATTGGATGCTTGAGACGTTCCCGGGGTTGGCGAATATCGGGTGAATAAGGTTAGTTGGTTGTTTTTGTGCTCACGCTAACTCGCTTTGCTCGTGTGCCGCATGATGTGCAGCGTATGGGCAAACCTCATTAACGTGAACGGAACTCATCGAACCCTTCACCGTATTTCTCCCCGCCTAAAACCGTATCGTGCACAAATTTGCATTGGTGGTTCCCAATGCGCCGCGTTTGTTTTAGAAACAACCCATGACTATTTTTGAAATTGGTGCCCTTTTATTGGGCTTGTCGGCGGCTTTTGGTTTTATCAATCACAAGTGGCTGAAACTTCCGCACACCATTGGTTTGGTGATTATCGCTCTTTTAGCTTCAGGCATGATTGTTATTGCCGATTTGGTGTTTCCGCAATTTGGCATCACTGCAGCTGTGACCAAAACGTTGGTCAGCATTGATTTTGACAAAACATTGATGAACGGCATGTTGTCGTTCTTGTTGTTTGCAGGGGCTGTGCATGTGGACCTTGATGAACTGGCGGCGCGTAAATGGACCATTGGCCTGATGGCGACCATGGGTGTTTTAACATCGACCTTCCTGATCGGCGGGGCAATGTGGGGCATCATGCAATTGGCGGGTATGCCAGTATCATTTATGTGGTCGTTGGTGTTTGGCGCGTTGATTACGCCGACCGATCCCGTAGCGGTTTTGGGCTTGCTTAAAACCATAAAAATCCCCCCGTTGTTAAAGGCAAAAATTGCTGGCGAATCCCTGTTTAACGATGGCGTAGGCGTGGTGGTGTTTACTATTATGGTGGCGCTGGCTGTTTCTAGTACGGGGCAAGGCGCTGATGTTGCCGCAGGCGGGCATAACGAAATGGATGCGCTGGGCATTGCCAAATTGTTTGTTATTGAAGCGGGCGGCGGTGTTTTGCTTGGTGCCATTGGTGGCATGATTGCCTTTTGGGCGATGCGACAGATTGATGAACACAATATTGAAGTGTTAATCACGTTGGCGTTGGTTATGGTGATTTATGCTATTGCTATTCGCTTGCATTTATCAGGCCCGATTGCGGTGGTGATTGCTGGTTTGTTTATCGGCAACCATGGTGCAAAATTTGCTATGAGTAGTAATACGCGCAAGCACGTTTTTCAGTTTTGGGAACTCATTGATGAGATTTTGAACTCGGTTTTGTTCTTGCTCATTGGGCTTGAGGTCATTGTTATTGGCGCTGATTTGCTCAACTTGCCGATTGCCTTGTTGGCCATTCCAGTGGCGCTTTTGGCGCGGTTGATTTCAGTCTCTATTCCGATTGGCCTGTTTTCCATTCGTAAACAGTTTGAACGGGGCTCAATCTCCATCCTTACATGGGGTGGCCTTCGTGGCGGCAT
>JAMOMM010000009.1 GCA_027067085.1 Hyphomicrobiales bacterium | reverse complement strand
CCATCGAGTGACATCTAAAAGGCTGGTCAAAGCAGCTGCAACATAAGTAAATGCGGCTGCTTTTAAAACTTCGTGGGCATTAGGTAAGTCTTTGTTATTTAAATATTTTCCCGACTTTAGCAGTGGTAACGCTCGGTTGAAGCTAGCATCAAATTCAACTGGAAGTGTTACCGCGTGCATGACGATGCTAGAAGAGAGTATTAAAACACCAGCAATGAGTTCGAGGGCGATAATTGCTGGAGCGCGCGTAATAATGGCCACCACGGGTGTTAACATAAGGACAAAACTGCCAATACGTTCAATTGTGTGCATTTTATTTGCCAGTTGCGTGCGCAGCAATAATGGTTTGTAATTTTGAGCATGTTGAAATGCATGACCAACTTCATGGGCGGCAATTGCAATTGCAGATAAGGACTTGCCATTCAGGTTGTTCTTTGACAGGCGAACAACACGATCCATAGGGTCATAATGATCCCCAGTTTCAGTAAGCTCGACTGGAACATTATTCAATCCAGCATCGTCGAGCAAATGTCGCGCGAGTTCACCGCCAGTACCGGGAAAGTCAGGCCTTGGCTTGGCGTGCTTTGAGATTACGTGGCGAATCCAGATTTGGGGTAAAAACACCAACCCCAAAACCCCAATGGCAATAATTGCATAAAACATTAGCTATATGTATGTACTCATGCCGAAATCCTCAAGAGTAAAACGAACCAAAAGACATTTTAAAAGTAGTCCTTTTCGGACTTTGTTACTTTTCAAGCTTTGCAAGTTTGTAGCGGTTGAACTAGCATTGCCTCATGTTAGATTTTAATATTTGCAACAAAGCCCGATTAGAAAGAGATGCCTCTTTTGATGGTAAATTTTTTACAGCGGTGAAAACCACGAAAATTTATTGCCGTCCCGTCTGCCCTGTGCGCCAACCATTGACTAAGAATATTTCATTCTATGAAACGGCTCCTGCAGCAGAACAAGCAGGTTACCGCCCGTGTTTGCGTTGCCGGCCAGAAACAGTTCCGTTTTGCCCAGCTTGGAACGGTACCAAAACCACCGTCGAGCGAGCCTTGAAGATGATAGAGCAGGGGGCTTTGGACAATGGCAGTGTTGAAAACCTAGCGGACCGCCTTGGTATTGGCCCACGTCATTTATCGCGACTTTTTAACAAACACATTGGCGCTAGTCCGACGCAAACGGCAAAAACCATGCGGATTCGAAAAGCCAAACAATTATTGAACACGACACAATTGAGCATGGCGAAAATTGCTGAGCAATCTGGTTTTAAAAGCGTTAGAGGGTTCAATAAGGTTTTTAAAAATCTCTATGGCCGCGCCCCGTCTCAAGTTAAACGATTAAATCCGCAAAGGTGTGCAGAACTTGCAGGAGGCCAGCAATGAAAACTATGAGTAAATTAAATTTGGAATATTGTTATATCGACAGCCCCATTGGCAAATTACTATTGGCTGGCAAAGATGAGGTGTTGCATTTGATTAGCTTTTCAACTGGCAAGGGCGTTCGTGAACCACAAGAAACTTGGATAGAAAACCGCCAAGCATTCATTCAAGCCAAACAAGAGTTAGCAGAATATTTCGCAGGCACCCGCACCCAGTTTACCATGCCCATTGAATTGGATGGCACACAGTTTCAAACCGAAGTTTGGCAAGAATTAGCAAAAATTCCTTACGGTACAACAACATCATATGGCGAAATGGCAAAAAATATAGGTCGCCCGAAAGCCAGCCGCGCTGTCGGTGCTGCCAATGGGGCCAACAATTTACCCATCGTTTTGCCTTGTCATCGCGTCATCGGTGCCAATAAATCACTAACAGGGTTTGGTGGTGGAATACCGATAAAAGAGTTTCTACTGGCGTTAGAGCAAAAGGTCGCCCCACAATCAGGCCACCAGCATCAATTGCTGTAAGGCCCTGTGATGGGTGCGTGATTGACTTTATGGAGGTATCAACCTACTCTAACCCTAGGTAAAGAAACTTAGAATAGGTGGCATTCGCAATGATGGTCAAAAAACTTATCGCTACGGGCTTTGTTTCAGGCTGCTTTCTCATACCTTCAACAGTAACTTTCGCCAACAACCTTGATGACTGTGTAAGTAAAAGCGGTGATCGCCAACTTAGTGCTTGCAACGAAGTATTGAAAACCCAAACAGGCAAAGCCAAAGCAACCGTATTGTTCAATCGTGGCAAGGCGTGGGCTTATAAGGGGTATGGTAAAAACGCGATTGACGACTTTACTGCCGCAATAGTCATCAACCCAGAGCATTACGAAGCGTTTGACCATAGAGGCTGGGCATATTTTCAAGCCAATGACTACAAGCGGGCTATGGCTGACTTTGAAACCGCCATTAAATTAAACCCAACATACGCCCGACCACGTAATCATCGAGGTGTAATTCTTTCTCATACCAAAAACAACGATGAAGCCATCAAAGCATATACAAAAGCGATAGAGCTTAAACCCAAATATGTCGGTGCATTGATAAATCGTGCGGTTGCCTATCGGGTGAAGGGAAACTTCAATCAAGCATTAGGAGATTTACTCAAAGCCAATTTTGCCAAACCAGATTACGCACCAATTTTGCATGGGATTGCCCGTGTTTACGCAAGCCAAGGAAAGTACAGACTTGCTATAAAGACCTTTGATAGAGCATTGAAAATTGATCCGCTGCATGGCTTGTCATATTTATATCGTTGTGATGCATATGATGACAACGGCCAACTTGGCTATGCGTTAAAGGACTGCGGTAAAGCCATCGAATTGATGCCTGAATATGGCGATGCATATTACCGCCGTGGCGTTATTGAGTTTTACGCTAATATGGAAAAAAAGGCACTGCTAGATTTTGATAAAGCCGTCAGCCTAAAAACCACTGTTGGCAGAGGTTTGGTTTATCAACAACGTGGTATGACCCAGTATTATTTGAAAAACTACAAAGCGGCAAAAACTGACCTTGAAAAAGCGCTGTCGATAAATGAAAAGCTGCATAATGCGCATCGGTATTATTCATTGGTTTTGACGCAAGAAAACAAATACAAACCTGCTTTAGCACATCTTTTAACAGCTAATAAACTATCACCAACAGACGCTGATATTCTTATTGACTTAGGCAACGCCTATGGCGATCTAAAACAGTATGAAAAAGCCATTCAAGCAAACAAAGATGCGCTAAAAATAAGCCCCAAAAACGCCGACGCGCTTTATAATATCGCTTTTTTCTACGATGATTTGAAACAACCAAAACAAGAGATGAAGTATTTAAACTTGTTGTTGGCAGCCCACCCCAATCATAAAGATGGGTTGAACCAACGTGCATGGAATTTATATGAAGCAGGCAAGGCAAAACAAGGTTTAGCCGATGCACAAAAAGCGATGAAACTTGGCCCCAAAGATCCTGAAATTATTGACACACTTGGCCATATATATTTAACCCTTGGCCGCAAAGAAGAGGCGCGTGGTTTGTTCAAAAAGGCGCTGTCAATTAACCCCAAACTAAAGTCGTCACTTGATGGTTTGAAAAAACTAAACGCGAAATAAAATACAAACGTCTTTATGTACGTAAAGCTTCGAGCTCTTCACTTAAAGTGAGCCATTTGTTTTCAGCAGTTTCAATGTCGCCAACCAGTTTGGACCGTAGCTTAGAAAACTCTTCGGCTTGTTTAGGATCGTTCTTATAAAGGCTGGGAACAGCCAATGCGCGATCAATAATGCTAAGTTTTTTCTGTAATTTTTTAATCAGGTTTTCGGCTTTCTGCACTTTGCTTTTCATAGGCAGCAAGCTATCACGGGCCAAAGCGCGATTCTTGCGATCGGCTTTTAAGTCTTGTTGTACAACAGGTTTCTTTTCGCCGCGTTCGGCAATCTTTTTCTTTTTGCGTGCAAGCTTTGCATCTTCAAGAATAATGCGTGTGTAGTCATCCAAATCACCATCAAACGGGTGAACACCACCTTCACGAATGAGCCACAAACGGTCAACGGATGTTTCGATCAAGTGGCGATCATGCGAGATTAAAATCACAGCGCCTTCAAAACTATTGATCGCGTGGATCAACGCTTCGCGGGCATTAACATCCAAGTGGTTTGTTGGCTCATCGAGAACAAGAATGTGCGGCCCATGAAAAGAAGCCAAAGCAAATAGCAAACGAGCTTTTTCACCACCAGATAACTTGCCACATTTTGTGTCGGCATGTTCATGACCAAAACCATACTGGCCAAGCTTTGCGCGGCGTTGGGCCATGGTTTTGTCAGGCATCAATTTATTGAAATAATCATACGGCGTCCACGTTGGATCTAGCTCGTCTAATTGGTGTTGAGCAAAGTAAGCAACGTCGAGCTTTTTATGATTGCGCATAAAGCCTTCTTCGGGCTGTAAGCGTCCACACAACAACTTAGCAAAAGTTGATTTACCATTACCGTTTGCACCAAGAAGCGCAATGCGATCATCGCCATCAATACGCAAATTTATGTCGCGCAAAATCGGTTTTCCAGGCGTATATCCAACCGAGGCATTGTCAAAGCGAACTAAGGGCGGATTGAGAATTTTTTCAGCTTTTGGAAAATGAAAACTAGCCGAGTTTTCTTCCACGATGTCGGCAATTGGCTGCAGTTTTGCGAGTGCTTTTAGGCGCGATTGCGCTTGAGTTGCTTTA
>JAMOMM010000008.1 GCA_027067085.1 Hyphomicrobiales bacterium | reverse complement strand
GATTCACGAAGGTCAGAAAGTTGCGGGCGTTTGTCGTCGCGGTTTTCCACTTGTCGAGAAAGCTGAGACAAAGCTAAAATCGGCACGGCTAATTCTTTGGCCAACGCTTTAAGCCCTGTGGTAATTTCCGTCACCTCTTGCACGCGACCTTGCGATGCTTTGTTGGCCGAACCCACAAGCAGCTGAAGGTAATCAATCACGATGAGGCCAAGACCGCGTTGGCGTTTCAGCCGCCGTGCGCGGGCTGCCACTTGGGCGATGGAGATGCCGCCCGTGTCATCAATGTAAAGCGGCAGAGATTGCATTTCTTGGCTCACCGCCGCGATTTTGCGGAACTCATCTTCAGTGATTTTACCACGGCGAATTTTTTCTGAAGACACCGCTGCCTGTTCTGAAATAATCCGCGTTGCCAATTGTTCGCTCGACATTTCGAGAGAGAAAAAAGCCACCACGCCGCCCTCTTTTACGTGCACGGTGCCATCGGCGTTGTGTTCGCCATTGTAGGCTTGGGCGACATTAAAGGCGATGTTGGTGGCGAGCGAGGTTTTACCCATGGCTGGGCGACCCGCCAAGATGATTAAGTCAGAGGCTTGTAAGCCACCAAGGCGTTCGTCCAAATCGCGCAGGCCGCATGAAATGCCTGATAAATTACCGTCTCGCTCGTAAGCCGCGGCTGCCATGTCGATGGCCTCTTTCAGGGCTTCAGAAAAGTTTGAAAAGCCTTGGCCATATTTGCCCGTTTCGGCAATTTGGAATAAGTTTTGCTCGGCCCGCTCGATCAAATCGCGGGCGTTGCTTTCCACGCTGACATCGAACGCGTCATTTACAATATCGGTGCCAATGTCGATCAGCTCGCGGCGCTGGGCCAATTCATAAATGTTCTGACCATATTCTTGGGCGTTAATGATGGTGGCTGCTGATGCTGCAAGCCGTGCCAAATAAGCCGCGCCGCCAATTTCGTTGAGCGTATCATCGGTTTCAAAGTAAGTTTTAAGTGTGACGGGTGAAACCAGCTTGCCTGCACGAATGAGCGTGGAAGCCGCCTCAAAAATTCGCGCATGGATGCCTTCGTAAAAATGTTTGGCTTCCAAAAAACCCGTGACGCGATCACACGCCTCATTATTAACCAAAATAGCGCCCAGCAGGGCTTGTTCAGCCTCTAAATTGTGCGGGGCGGTGCGATACTGTTCTTCTTGACCATCATTGTGGTCGTCTGGAACGTGGATGTCTAATACAGTGCTCATTAATAAATTGTTAACCTATTGGTCAGGCGTGTGCGAGCGATGATTGTGGCAAAAAAAAGTTATGCTTGTTATCCACACAATCCACAGGGGATAATATTTATTCCTGCGGTGCGGCGAAAAATTTCTTGCGCGAGTTTTGTGAGGTTGGGTGGATGATAGCACGATTCGGGGGGGTGTTGGAGGATTGCGGTTTGGGGTTGTGGTTTCCGTTCACGGCTGATCCTCGCTTTGCTCGGGCCTGCACTAGGCACGGCGCATTGGCGCCGAAGCGCGGTCGCGCTTAGTCGTCGCGATGCTCCTCCTCCGAGGTTTACGGATAATTCCAGCCACAAGCTGGAAGTTTACGGCAGTCTGTGAAACTAGGTGCGACCGCACCTCGGCGCTTATGCGCCGCCGTCATGTCGAAGACATGCATACGCATGATGCGGAGCATTTTGCAAAGCAAAATTTGCGTAAGCGGAACCCAAACTAAAAAATTATGCAAGACTAACTATCGTTGCATTAGTCATGATGAATTATGATTGTTTTGAATTCAAAACCTCACTGGCAATCAAAATAGACTCTTTTGACATTTCTTCAAAATCTGATTTTATCATCAATTGCGAAATAATTTCGTTTATATAGTCAGGGTTTAAGCTGTCCAACTTTTTTGCGGCAACTTTTCTATACTCAGGGATGATCGATAAAGCTTTTTCTATTTCATCCGTAAACCCTTTATGGCAAGCTGCTGCAATATCAAACACATCGCGCGGTTGTAAGTTACCCCCTCTGTAACGAATTTTCTTTCCTATAATTTCTGCAATGGTTTCCAATTCTATACTTCGTGAAAGAACATTGGTGCTCCTGGTATTTTTTTCAGTAATTTGTCCAGTTACTATAAAATCAATTTCACCTACATTCTCAAAGGCAACTTTCAAATGCCCTACACCATCGCCACTGTAGCTAGGTGCTCCAATTTCGAAGTTGAGGTCTTCTAAGGTTGCGCGAATGTAAGGGAGCAATTGCGGATCATCTAAGAACAAATCGATATCATGGCTTTCACGATGATCAATCTGCAGCATCATTGCAGTGCCACCACCAAATGTCCATGACTTCAAAAGTTGGGCATCACGGTTAACATAGTCGATAATTTTATAGGCTTCTGGAAGAAGAACTTTCCATTGAGATCGTCTTGAATTTTGTATCACGTTAAAAGAGAAACAGTTTGCCCTGACCAATCCATAAAGGTGCTAGCCACATGTGTTAAAATTTCTGTTGGAATATCAAATTCGTTCGCAAATGCCATTTGCGTGTCAACACTTGTTTCAGTGTAAAAGGATCCCACCTGACCAATTGAAACTTCACCTTGCTTTATAGCAACAGAAAGCGCGCCCGCATCCATATAGTTTTGGTAAGGGGCGTTCACTGTCGTCAAAAGCGCTGTTTGCATATCATGAGTCATAACGCAAATACTCTACACGATTACCAACTAAAAGCAAGTTTAAACGCAAGCTAATTAACAGGCAACAAAACATTATGCAAATGCGAGTGTCTATATGTATGCTTGCGAAACGCAACGTGCCATACCCAACTGCATCATAAATCCGCTTGCAAAGTAGGAATCAAGCTAAAATCTCACCCCTCCAACTTCCGCTTCACCGCCTCCTGCGCAGTTAAATACGGTTCTTGTAACTCCACGCTCCAGTAGCGCAGTTCCTCTAGGGGGATGCGTTTGCCGGAGATGGCGCAGGTGACGAATTGGCCACCAGCGATGACTTGGTAATCGGCATCGAGATAGCGAAGTTTGGCTTCTGTGCCGCCTGTAAAATTGTTTTCAAATCTATTCATGGGACTTTTATAGCTAAAATTTGACAGGCAGACAACCACGTATAAGCTTCGAGCCAGACTAAAACTTATTGAGAGCTTTTGCACTTACGAATAACAATCTCAATAGCATCAACATTGTCGCTATGATTTTGTTTCAGGGCCTGCTTTTTCAAGTATTGTAACTTAGGCAAAAAGGCAGGAGATGCCAACTGGCCTACGGTGTCCAACCATAGTGTACCGCTATATTCAGATGCATCAAAGTCATCTAATTGATACTCTTCGAGCGTTTTTAAAAAGCGCACATCGCCTCGTTTAAACAAACTAGCGGCTGATTGAATTCTAACGCA
Source organism: Hyphomicrobiales bacterium (assembly GCA_027067085.1). Lineage (GTDB taxonomy): Bacteria > Pseudomonadota > Alphaproteobacteria > Rhizobiales > Aestuariivirgaceae > JALWJW01. Next base: position 1,259 of record JAMOMM010000008.1, on the reverse strand, counting down.
GTTATCTTTATCTTTTAGCAGTGAGGCCAATGCGTTGTTTATGTGCTGGCTTGAAGCGTCACTTTGTATGCCAAGACTAAAAACCGCCCAATCACGGATTTCAGCGTCCCGATCTTCCATCAACATTATCAACATATCAATTAATTTTTGCGGGGCCTCAATATCAACGTAAATAGATGAGGCCATTGCCCGTCTTATATCTGCATTTGCATGAGTCGCTAAATCTGTTCGCTGGCTAATCAACTCACCTGAAAATTCCAGATGGCTAGTAATATGGATCGCCGCCACGATAACTTCTGGACTTTCATCAAACAACATCTTTTCTAAAACTGGTTTAGATTGTTGCCTCTTAGGCCTGATGTATTTCTTTTCTTCGGCATCGGTTTGATCTTCATAATAACCAAGATCAAGTAAGCGTGTTCCAAGAACCCTCTCAATCGCTGTCGGTTGAGCGCACAACGCTGAGGCCAAGCAAAAAATCTCATCAATATTTCGAGACCTCAGCTCAGATATTATATCCCAAGAAATTTCGTCATCAATTTCATTTTGCATCGCAATAATGGCTTGTTCAACAAGTGCGGTGTTTGAAACATGTTGATAGGGTTCTGTACCTTGTTTTGACATCTCACCACCTTGAACTAATGGCGACAAGAATACAAACAAACATTGACATTACAAACAAAATGTTCTTTTTTTGTTCTCAATCGATTCATTTGTATTTTGGGTATCAATAATGGCGAAAGCATCATCTTCATTTGTTTGTCAGTCTTGCGGGGCGGTTTCTAATAAGTGGGCGGGGCAGTGTGGCAATTGTGAGGATTGGAATTGCATTGTTGAAGAAGGCGCGGCCGCCCCTGTTTCGGGAGCTAAAGGCGCGCGGATGCCAAAGGGGCGCGTGTCTCGTTTGGTGCCGCTTAAAGGCAATAGCCCTGCGCCCAAGCGGGTGACGACAGGCATTGCCGAGCTTGATCGCGTTTCAGGCGGCGGGTTTGTGCCGGGGTCTGGCGTGCTTATCGGCGGTGATCCGGGGATTGGTAAATCCACCCTCCTCACCCAAGCGCTGGCAAAACTGGCCGATAAAGGCGAGCGGGTGATTTATGTTTCAGGCGAGGAAGCCATTGCGCAAGTGCGGTTGCGAGCCACGCGACTGGGGTTGATTGATAGCGAAGTGATGTTGGCGGCAGAAACCAATGTGGCTGACATTATTGCGACCTTGTCCGAAGGCAAACGCCCCAGTGTTGTGGTCATTGATTCTATTC
>JAMOMM010000007.1 GCA_027067085.1 Hyphomicrobiales bacterium | reverse complement strand
GTACCTGCTGGCAAGTTAGCTGAAGGAGCTGTTTCGATTGTGTTTACACGTGATTGCAAAGCTTCAAGCTGTGCTTTCATGTCTGATAGTTCGTCAGCTTGTGCACCAGTTGCCATAACAGAAACTGCTACGCCACCTAGAAGTACGCTGCGAAGCCACTTAGATGTGTTCATTTTGTATTCTCCCAAAAAAGTTGGAGTGTTTAAAAATCCCCCGTCCCCTGCAAATCGGAAATAAGGAGGTGTGTGATGTTGTTCACACTGGAACTGTAATGCGGGTTTGCATCGCTGTCGTCAACCACAGTTCGCAAGCTTCACAGGCTTTTTGAAACGATGTGTCAAAAATGCAACACAAACGTTATCAAACTGGTCACACTTATTAACAGTTGGTTAAAACTCGCCCTGTTCTGCCATTCACGGGCGTATTTACGTTGCGACATTGTTGACTCTAAGGCCCATCTACCGCAAATTCCTATCGTATTCCGACTCGGTAGCTAGTCACCTATTATAATGTATACAAGGGGGAGCCATGAGCTCATATAAATGCAGACCTGGAAAATGGGTCTGGGGAATCATTCCATTGGCATTGCCTGTTTTGGGTGCATGGTTCCTAAACACACCACTAATGGTAGGGAAACTGTCAACCATTGCAACGGCAGAAGTCGAGAAACTGGGCCTTTTGGGACTAAAATCCACAATGGATGGCCGAGATGTCGTTCTGACGGGCACTGCTGATAGCAAAGAGTCAGTTCAAAAGTTGGTTGGTTCGCTTTTAGGCGCATATGGTGTTCGCCGTGTTGATTCGTCTGGTGTTACAATCGCAAAACCTGTGGTTTTGGAAAAACCAACGGTTAAACCATCTATGGGCAACAGCTCTCGACCAGAAATAACGGGAACTTGGCCAAATAAACAAGCAACGACATTGCAAGTTGGACTTGCTGGCAAGTCTTATACTCTTGGAACTGATTCTGAACTTTCAAGCGATGATGCTGGAAACTGGAAATTGACTCCATCTAAGCCAATCGTTGACGGTGTTTACGATGTGACAGTTGCCATCACAGATGGAAAAAAGGCTGCCGCTGCTGATGACAGCAAAGATGAAGTCTCTATAGATACAACGCCACCAAGCATGCCAACTGTATCTACTAAGCTCACAACCAAAGACACGACACCGACGGTTTCTGGCACTTATGCTGGTGCAGATGCTGCGTCTTTGGTCGTTTCATTGGCTGGAAAGCCCTACACCTTGGGCAAAGATGACGCTTTAACGGTAAAAGATAATAATTGGTCACTTATGCCAAGCACAGATTTAGCCGACGGTACTTACGATATTTCTGTAAAAACGGCAGATAAGTCGGGTAACGAAAGTATCGCAACGGCGAAGTCAGCCCTGACTATAGATACAACGGCACCTGACGCAGCAACAGCCTATGTCATTCAAGGTAAAGAAACAAAACCAGAAATTTCTGGCAAATGGTCAGCTGGAAAAGGTGACACACTTACCGTTATGTTGGCTGGCACGACATACGTACTTGGCAAAGATAAAGAACTTACATCGAGCAAAGTAGGGGTCTGGACGCTAAATCCTAGAAAGCCGCTGGCTGAAGGTAAGCACTCTCTTACCATTACAACGAGTGATGCATTGGGCAATTCACGCGAGATGATTGCGCCAAATGCGATTCTTGTTGATAAAACAGCGCCGCAAGCACCTGTTGTTGTGTCAACGATCAATCCAACGACTACCCCTGTCGTTGCAGGAACTTGGGCTGAAACGGCAGGAAATAACTTGCGAGTCGTTGTTTCAGGTAAAGTTTTCGTCCTTGGGCGCGATAAACAACTATCCTCTGATGGCAAGGGCAACTGGAAATTGTCCTTGGCGCAACCACTAGGTGAGGGCAAACACTCCATATTGGTTGAATCATCAGATAGCTTTGGCAATATCGCACGGACGGAAAAGCCTTCCGTTGTTGTTGTCGACACCACAAAACCTGATCCAGCAACAATCAACAAGGCTGCAAACCGGACAGGCCTTGGTAAAATTTCTGGTACATGGCCAGAATCTGATAAAAACCAACTGATGGTTTCAGTCGGCGACCAATCGTTTAAGCTTGGCACAGACAAAGAGCTGACATCTGATGGCAAAGGCAATTGGGCGCTTAATTTGACCAATGCCTTAAAAGAGGGCGCATATAAAGTTATTGCCATCGTTACTGATGCAGCAGGAAACAGCTCAACAGCTCAATTTCCGGCTGGGTTTATTGTTGATCGAACGCCACCATCAGCGCCAACAGTGACCACTGTACTAACGCGCCAACGCACGCCCGTAATTACAGGCACATGGAATGCGCAGCAATCTACTGGCCTGAAAGTGCATGTTGCAGGTCAAACATTCTCTTCGCAAAATAAAGGCGAAATAACCATCAATGGCGATTATTGGTCGGTTCAACCTTCAAAGCCAATTAAAGATGGCACCTATAATGTCGTTGCAACGGCTAACGACAAACTTGGTAATGTTTCAAGTGATACAGGTGAAGCCGAATTGGTGATTGATGCCACATCGCCGCCAGCGCCGACTGTTAGACCAATTTTTGGCACAAACAATACACCAGTGATTCGTGGTACGTGGCCCCAAGATGGTGAAAATTCATTGGCTGTAGAACTAGATGGCAAAGCCTATTCAATAGGTTCTGGTGAGAACTTAAAGTCAGATGGCAAGGGCAACTGGTCACTCACACCTGCCAAGCCTCTAACAATTGGCAGCTATGATGTCAAAGTCACTGTTGCTGATAAAATGGGCAACGTATCGACAGACGTCAGCAAGGGAGAGGTTTGGATTAAGGCCGTTAAAAAGCCAGAAACTAAAGCAAAACCAGCGCCGGTCTCAAAGGCAGTCTCAAAGACTGTCCCAAAGATTGTTCCAAAGGCAGAGTCAAAAACGCCAGAATCAACAAAAGCTGCTGTGAATTGCCAAAAACAGTTCTCTATCGTGTTAGCTGGGCAGAATATCCAGTTCAACACCAATAAAACGACGATCTCAGCAGATAGTCAGCCATTGATTGTAAAACTAGCTAAGGTTGCAAATGCTTGTCCAACCGCTACAATTGAAATTTCTGGCCATACTGATAGCCGTGGTTCTGCCGTTTATAATCAATCGTTAAGCGAGGGACGTGCTAGCGCAGTTCTTGATGCTTTAGTTCATCAAGGAGTAAAGCGCAATCGATTACGGGCCGTTGGTTATGGTGAAACAAAGCCAATTGCAGACAACAAAACCCGCGAAGGATTGGCGAAAAACCGCCGTATCGAGTTTAAAGTCGATCAATAGAAAGGGAGACATTATGACTGAATTTTGGAATTTTAAAGACGCATTCATCGTTGCGCAAAGCAACTGGGTGTGGCTACTCGTGGCCCTAGTCATCGGTTTGATCGTTGGTTGGGTAACCTGCAGATATGCTGGCGACGATAAAACGAGGGAGAACTAAAAATGGGACACCTCACATTAGAATTGATTCTTTGGATCCTGCTGGCCTTTTTAATTGGCTGTATTTTAGGGTGTTTGTTCCGCAAGTTATTCGGCGCAGAGCCAGAAGAGGTAGCGCCAACACCAGCGCCTGTTAAAGCACCTGAACCAGCAGCTACTGCACCAGCCACGACTGCTGTTGTAAAGGTCGAACCCAAACCGATTGCTAAAATCGAGCCTAAGCCGATTGCCAAAATCGAACCCAAACCAGTGGCGTTAGCTTCAACGGGTGTTGCGAAACGACCAAAAGGCTTAGCAGGCGCGCGTGAAGGAAAAGCTGATGAATTACAGCGAATTTCTGGCGTTGGACCAAAAATTGATAAAACGCTGCACAGTCTTGGATTCTTCCATTTTGATCAAATCGCCAATTGGACACCAGATGAAGTTCAATGGGTGGATGAGCATTTGCGTTTCAAAGGCCGTATTGAGCGCGAAGAGTGGATTCCACAAGCTAAATTGCTTGCAGCTGGCAATGAAGGCGAATTTAACCGCCTTTATGGCACTGGCAGCGTGAAAGCTGGCAAGGATGGTAATGCTCAATCTGGTGAAAATACTAAAAAATCAGAGACACCTGCACCAGTAAAAGCAAAACCTGCACCTAAAAAAACTGAGCCTAAAAAAGTGGCCGTCGCATCTGGTATTGCTTCAGCACCTAAAAAGCTGACTGGCGCACGGGGTGGTAAGGCGGATGATTTACAGCAAATTTCTGGTGTTGGTCCAAAGCTTGAAAAAACACTCCATGGCCTTGGGTTCTATCACTTCGATCAAATTGCAGATTGGACACCTGATGAAGTCCAATGGGTTGATGAAAATCTAACCTTTAAAGGTCGTATAGAGCGAGAAGAATGGATTCCACAATGTAAGTTGCTAGCAGCTAACAATATGGATGAATTCGCCAAACTATATGGAACTGGTGGCCTCAAAAGCAAAGGCAAAACTCAATCAGGATCACGCACACGCAAATCTTGATTGGCACCACGATACAAAACAAGAGGGCAGCAATTTAGCTGCCCTTTTTATTGGTTTAATTTTTAATTTTGATCGCGTGTTGCCTTATTCGGCCCGATCAGCCATTTCAATGATGGCATCAATAGCGACAACAGATTCTGCCTCATCCAAAAACGGTACGTGCGCACGATTAGGAACAAGAGCTGTAATCAG
>JAMOMM010000006.1 GCA_027067085.1 Hyphomicrobiales bacterium | reverse complement strand
GTGAATATTCTTGTACAGGGGCAAGGTTCGCCCACGGCAAGAGTTGGTGGAGAGTCGCTGACAACTGGAAAAATTCCGCTTGAACGTTTGGCTCATTCTCCTTGGATTCGTATCACAGTTATGGATCGCGCAGGCAAACGAGCATGGTCAAACCCTATTTGGGTTGATAAATAATCTGGCAAACTAATAGCAGCCAGACATTTTTATTCTGCCCTTTTTCATGGACCTTTAATTGATCTGTAGTGTTTTGATATGACTTGCTATTAACCGCAAGCACCTCACCTGCCATCGCAATATTACGGATGTAAATAAGCGATATTGGACGTTTTAATTTTTTCCGTTATACTGGATTAAAATAATCACGACAGGTACGGAACAATGACATCAAGAGCCGAAATCACCATGCGGTTAGCTGGCCGTTTGAAAAAAGAGCGAGCGGCTAAGGGATTAAGTCTGGACGCATTGGCCAAGCTATCAGGTGTGTCACGTTCAATGTTATCTCAAATTGAACGCGGCGAATCTAGCCCTACGGTGTCGAGCCTGTGGAATCTAACTCGGGCCCTAAATGTCGACTTTTCATCGTTACTCGATCAAGACATGGCCCCTGTTAGCCGAATTATCGATCATATGAGCGATAGCCAAACGCCGATCTTTCACAATAAGGAAGCTGGTTGCATCGTGCGAATTTTAAGCCCCGTCGAAGAAGCTGGTGGCACCGAGGTTTATGATATTACCTTTGACAAAGCCGCGCACCTTGAAAGCGCACCGCACAAGAAGGGTTGCGTGGAACACCTAACGGTATTAACGGGAAATCTGGAAGTTTCGTCTGGCACAGAGCGAGCGCAAATTTCACAGGGTGACACCTTGCGCTATGCAGCAGACGTCAATCACTCGATCAAATCGAAGGATGAAGCCAGAGTTTTATTGATTGTCAAAAACGCCTAATATCCGCTTTAACGGTATAATTCCAATATATTGACATTCTTTAATTTGCCAGATATGATTCCGTAATAATGGAGAACGTCATGGTAAAGCAATTCTTAGAACATATTTCCGAAACACTTCACGAAATAAACAATGACGGATTAATGAAGCACGAACGCCTCATTACATCCCCTCAGGCTGGCTCTATTACCGTTGAATTGCCAGACCAAAGCACGCGACAGGTTATCAACCTTTGTGCGAACAACTATCTGGGATTGGCCAACCATCCCAAACTTATTGAAGCAGCCAAACAAGCCATGGATGACCACGGCTATGGCATGGCTAGCGTTCGTTTTATCTGCGGCACGCAAGATTTGCATTGTGAACTGGAACAAAAACTGGCTCAGTTTTTGGGCAAGGATGATGCCATTTTATTCGCTGCGTGTTTTGATGCAAACGGAGGCTTGTTTGAGCCACTACTAGATTCTAAAGATGCCATTATCTCTGACAGCCTCAACCACGCCTCGATCATCGATGGTATTCGCTTGTGCAAAGCGCAACGGTATCGCTATGGCAATTCGGATATGGCTGATCTCGAAGACAAATTGAAACAAGCTCGAGAAAACAATGCCCGCTTCATCATGATTGCCACCGACGGTGTTTTTTCAATGGACGGGTATTTGGCCAAATTGCCAGAAATCACCAAATTGGCAAAACAATACGGTGCCCTTGTTATGGTGGATGATTGCCATTCAACAGGGTTTATGGGACCACAAGGGCGCGGAACCCCTGCTCACCATGGCGTGGATGTGGATATTCTCACAGGAACGCTGGGCAAAGCTTTGGGCGGAGCCCTTGGCGGATATATCGCTGGTCCTCAACCCGTCATCGACCTTTTGCGACAACGCGCGCGACCTTATTTGTTCTCAAACTCTTTACCACCTGCCATTGTTGCCGCAGGAATAGCGGCCCTTGACCTAGTCGAAAAGAGCGATGACTTACGCGCTCAATTATTTAAAAATTCTGCATATTGGCGAGAAGGTCTGACCAGCCTTGGGTTTGAACTGCTCGAAGGCGAGCACCCCATTATTCCTGTGATGCTGGGAGATGCCAAACTGAGCCAAGCGATGGCCAACCATTTGTACAAGAACGGAGTTTATGTTGCGGGTTTCTTCTTTCCCGTGGTGCCAAAAGGCAAGGCGCGCATCCGCACCCAAATGAATGCTGCGCTAACACGCGATGATTTGGATTTTGCCCTTGATGCCTTTGCCAAGGCAGGGCGCGAAACAGGAGTGTTATCATGACAAAACTGATGAATTCACTGGTAAAATCCAAAGCAGAACCAGGCCTGTGGATGGAACAAAGACCTGTTCCTGAGATTGGCCCAGATGATGTGCTGATCCGCATCAACAAAACGGGTATTTGTGGCACCGACATTCATATTTGGAACTGGGATGAATGGGCTAGAAAAACAGTGCCAGTTGGTTTGATTACGGGCCATGAGTTTGCGGGTGAAATCGTTGAAATTGGCCGCGATGTGGACGATCTATCCATCGGACAAAGATGTTCTGGAGAAGGCCATTTAATCGGTCACCTTTCACGTCAAGTGCGAGCAGGAAAGTTCCATTTGGATCCTGAAACGCGCGGCATTGGCGTTAATGTGCAAGGTGCCTTTGCTGAATATTTGTGCCTGCCCGCGTTTAACGTGGTGCCCCTGCCCGATGACATCAGTGACGATATTGGTGCTATTCTCGATCCGCTTGGAAATGCTGTGCACACGGCACTGTCCTTTGACCTATTAGGCGAAGACGTTCTGGTTACAGGTGCTGGTCCCATTGGCATCATGGCTGCGGCCGTTGCCCGTCATGCTGGCGCTCGTCATGTGGTCATCACCGATATCAACCCCGACCGCTTGGCGCTTGCTGAGCAAGTGGCTGATGTGGTGCCCGTGAATGTCGCCACGCAGGACTTGAAAGAAGTTATGGCCCGTTTAAAGCTGGTTCAGGGCTTTGATGTCGGTCTAGAGGTTTCTGGTAGTCAAGCGGCGTTGGACCAGATGGTTGAAGCACTGGTGATGGGTGGGCGAATTGCCATGCTCGGCATTCCACCAGGCAAATCACCAGTTGATTGGTCTCGTATTGTTTTTAAGGCGATCACCATCAAGGGCGTGTATGGCCGCGAAATTTTTGAAACGTGGTACAAAATGATCGCCATGCTACAAAACGGCTTGGACATCAGCAAAATCATCACCCACCGCTACAGTGCCAATAATTTCGAAACAGGTTTCACCACAATGAAATCAGGCTCTAGCGGAAAAATTGTGCTGGATTGGACGAAGGGTTTCGACAAGCAATGAAATGGGCAAGCAAAAGTCTAAACAAAACTGGTGACCCCGACAGGATTCGAACCTGTGACCTACGGATTAGAAGTCCGTTGCTCTATCCAGCTGAGCTACGGGGCCTTTGAGCGCTTTCAATGTCTTGCGCTGTTAGAAAAGAGTGTTTAGTCGACAATACATTTCATAACCTTTTCTAACGCCTTCCAATTAGATGAAATTTGCGTGTGGTGCAACAACTACCATGTTCCAGAAGCAAGCTTTTTAATGGCTTGTTTATTATCCTCAACCTTCATCACATTGAATAGCCTCAAGAACATCACCTTTGTTCTTTATTAATTTAATCCCACTGGCAATATTGCGACATCAATATGTCGCTTATGATCGAGTGTTATCCAGTCCACATATTGAAATTAATTTTTGTTTTTTCAATTTTCACAATTAACTTATTCACCCCTAACTTCGTTCTATTGCTCAGATAGCCTTCCAAATTGGACAAGGTCTTTTCCAAAACTGGAAACGCTGACAGAGCAATTAATTGGTTCACAATTGACTTTATTCTCGTGTTTTTCTTAAACGGTCCAAAGAAAACCGACCTCCAGTTACACCAACATTCAAAATGTCTCTAAAATTGGTCTATATCAAGAAATGCCAATTGCAGCCGCTCTACTATACTAAAAGTATTTGCATGTAATGAGGTGTTCAAAATGAACTTTTTTACGGCTTCACGTTCAATTATTTCAGTTGTATTCATTTTGCTGTTCATGGGGTTTGGCTTCTCAAATGAAGCCAATGCAAAATCTCCATGGCAAGTGCATTGGGTGGGGGAAAAACCTGATCTCGATGGGCGCATGCTTCGCGTCAGCCACTTTTCGCTTCAAAAGAATGCCGTGCCACAGATGGAATATCGGGTGCTGCTACCAATGCTGCAGGCCTTTGCCGATGGCCAGCGAGAAGAGGCAAAATATATCGCGTTGGAGGCCACATGGGGCCAATTCAACGAAGTGTTTGGGGTTGCTGCCAATGCAAGCACCTTTGTCGAACATGCCATGTTTGCTTCTGGGTTGGCGGGCATAAACGGCTTTTTCACCAAGGCTGGCACGGCACTTGGTGCACTACAGGTGGTTTTAGATATTTCAGCCAACAACCATAGAGCCGCTTTGGTTAACTCCTATAAAACCGTGCAAGGATACTGGCTGGGTACGGTTGGAACAGCTGGCATGCAAATCGGCGGCGTGGCGGCCTTTGTTGTGGATTATTGGTTGACCGATATTCGTGAAACCACTTGGAAAAATCACAAGGACAAGCTGCGTATAGCCTATGTAAATTACTACAAAAATAGCGGAAACAAAGGATACCGAGACATCAATGAATGGAAGATCCTCATTCATAAAATTTATGATGATTCCCGAAAAAAAAGCAGG
>JAMOMM010000005.1 GCA_027067085.1 Hyphomicrobiales bacterium | reverse complement strand
AAATGACCAAATGGTACAATAGCATCCAAGCGGTTGCGGAACTCTGGCGTAAAGGTGCGTTTAATCGCTTCGGCATCATCGCCTTCACGTTTTGAACGGGTAAAACCAAAGGCTGCTTTGGCTAAATCACTTGCACCAGCATTGGTTGTCATAATTAGAATGACATTGCGGAAATCAACCGATTTACCGTTGTTATCGGTCAGTTTGCCGTGGTCCATTACCTGTAGCAAAAGGTTGTAAACATCTGCATGTGCTTTTTCGATCTCATCAAGCAAGACGACACAATGGGGATGTTGGTCAACAGCATCTGTGAGCATTCCACCTTGATCGAACCCGACATAACCAGGCGGTGCACCAATCAATCGTGCTACCGAATGGCGCTCCATATACTCAGACATATCAAAGCGTTTAAGCTCAACACCCAAGGTGCTGGCTAGTTGTTTTGCAACTTCGGTTTTGCCCACACCTGTTGGGCCAGAGAATAAATATGATCCAATGGGTTTGTCTGGTTCACGCAGACCAGCACGGGCAAGCTTGATTGCAGAAGCCAATGCTTCGATCGCAGCATCCTGCCCAAAGACAACGCGTTTAAGTTCAAGTGACAAATCTTTGAGGATTTGCGTATCGTCCTTTGAAACGGTTTTTGGCGGAATTCTTGCCATCATTGCAACGGTGGCCTCGACTTCTTTTGGTGTAATCATGGTCCGACGTTTGGACGCAGGCTTTAGGGCCTGTGCCGCGCCAGATTCATCGATCACATCGATGGCCTTATCGGGTAGTTTTCTATCGTTGATATATCGATGAGAAAGTTCAACAGCCACTTTGACCGCTTCTTGGGTGTAGCGAACATTGTGATGTTCTTCATAGTTTGACTTAATGCCATTGAGGATTTTGATTGTATCCTCGACATTGGGTTCATAGATGTCAACTTTTTGAAAACGGCGAACAAGCGCGCGATCTTTTTCAAAGTGTTGGCGATATTCTTTGTATGTTGTTGAGCCGATACAACGCAAAGTCCCTTTTGCCAATGCTGGCTTTAAAAGGTTGGATGCGTCCATGGCGCCACCACTGGTGGCCCCTGCCCCAATGATAGTGTGAATTTCATCAATAAACATAATGGCATCATCATGTTCTTCGATTTCTTTGATAACTTGCTTGATGCGCTCTTCAAAATCACCGCGATAGCGCGTGCCAGCTAAAAGCACACCCATATCAAGTTGAAAAATAGTTGCATTTTTAAGAACCGCAGGAACTTGTTTCTTGACGATCATCCGGGCTAAGCCCTCGCCAATGGCTGTTTTACCAACACCGGGATCACCAACCAATAGTGGGTTGTTCTTTTGACGACGGCAGAGGATTTGAATTGTCCGCGTCACTTCTTTGTCGCGCCCAATGAGTGGGTCAATCTTACCTGCCTCAGCTCTTTCGTTGAGGTTGGTGCAATATTGCTCGAGTGCGCTTTGAGCGGCCTCTTGGTCCATGTCTTCGACATCGTCCATCTCAAAATCATCTTCTTCTGAGCCGCGAATAATACGCGTTTGTGACATACCAGATTTTTTAGCAATACCGTGCGAAATGTAATTGACCGCGTCATAGCGGGTCATGTCTTGTTCTTGCAAAAAGTAAACGGCGTGGCTTTCACGCTCGGCAAACAAAGCGACCAATACATTGGCCCCTGTTACTTCTTCGCGCCCTGATGATTGAACATGAATCACAGAGCGTTGGATAACACGTTGGAAGCCAGCGGTTGGTTTTGCATCGCCTTGGCTTTCGATAATAAGATCTGATAAATCGTTATCGAGGTAGTCTTCAAGGTTTTCGATAAGGACTTTGACGTCTACATCACAGGCTTTTAAAACCGCGATTGCATCATCGTCTTGCGTCAATGATAACAAAAGGTGCTCTAAAGTCGCAAATTCGTGTTTGCGGTCATTGGCAACAGCTAATGCTCTATGAAGGGCTTTTTCAAGTCCGCGTGAGAAAGTTGGCAATTGCTGGCTCCTATTCTTTTTCCATGGTGCATTGTAGCGGATGTTCGTGCTCTAATGCTAGGTCCATAACTTGGCTAAGCTTTGTTTCTGCTATTTCGTGGGAATAAACCCCGCAAAGGCCAACGCCCTTTTGATGGACATGCAGCATGATTGCTGTTGCTTCTTCGCGATTTTTTGAAAAAACACTCTCCAAAACAAAGATGACAAACTCCATTGGTGTGTAGTCGTCATTCAAAAGCAAGACCTTGTAAAGTCGTGGCTTTTTGGTTTTCGGTTTGGTTTTGGTGATGGTGCCCGTTTGGTTGTCACCGTCACCATCGTTATTTCGATTGTTCTTATCTGCCATAGCACTCAGTTTTTTTGTTTTGGCCTGTTCGATCGGCCCTGTGTCTTACATTTAGGCATATTCTAGCTTGATTCAAGCGGTTATGGAAAACTTTGATTTTTAAATACTCTGTAAACGGCACAAAAAAACGCCCAGAGCGGTGAGGAAGGGTTTGCTCTGGGCGTTTATATGTCAGCATCTCGGAAGATACTAAATGATATGTAGTTGCTTATTTAGCAGCTTTTTTTGCAGGTGCAGGTGTGAAAGCAGCCATTTGAGCTTCAAAAGGTTTGTAAGCTTCTGTTGCAGATGCTTTGTACATTTCGCCAACTTTAGTCATTTGAGACATAAAGTCTTCATAAGCTGTTTTTGCGAATGCTTGTTGTGCTTCAACTGCTGTGTCGATTGTTTTTGCAGCCATCAATGTTTCCATTGCAGCGGTGCTTTTTTCGAAAGACTTAGAAGAGAACTCAGCTGTGTCAGCTGCGATGTCTTGCATGCTTTTTGTCAAAACAGTTGCGCTGTTTGCAAAGTCTTCGAAACCTTTTTTTGAAGCTTCTTGTAAATCTTGGAATGATTTGTTCATGGTCGTGTCCTTGGGAAAAATTGGGAATAGAAAGGAATGAGAAACAGTTTGTTTTGCTCAGTTGCCATGTTTATATGCGATGCAGCATTCGTTGTCAATGACTTTGTTGCGCTGCAACATAAATATCGAAATACTTTCATTCTGTTTACGGACTAGTAACGATAATAGTTCAAATTGCGTAAAGAGTTTATGGGCGAGTCTCGTTCTAAATAGTAAGTCAGTTTGTGAGTTTAACTTGTTTTTGACAGAAATCTGCCAAATTCTGTAGATAGATCATAGTTGATTATTTGTTTAGCGCGTAAAGCTGTTTGATCTAATTTGTGGAATTATAGTCAGTTATGTTTTTGCGTAAGAGTTTTTTGACAAAGTATGTGAATACCCTCATCGGTATTTTTACTGCGTCATTCATCACTATTGCTGCAACGCAACAAGTGGTGGCAGCGCCAAAATTTGCAGCCATTGCTGTTGATGCGAGAACAGGTAAAGTTCTTTTTGGGAAGAATATTGATTCTCACAGGTATCCTGCTTCGCTAACCAAAATCATGACCCTTTATCTCGTGTTTGAGGATATTAAGCGTGGCAAGATCACTTTAAACACTCCTTTGCGGGTTTCTCGTTATGCCGCATCACGTCCCCCATCAAAGCTTGGTTTTAGAAAAGGCCAGAAAATCTTGGTTCGGCATGCCATTATGGCATTGGTGACAAAATCAGCAAATGATGTTGCAACGGCGATCGCTGAAAACCTTAATGGTTCTGAAGCCGCATTTGCGCGTCGAATGACTGCAACTGCGCGCCGTATTGGTATGACCAGAACAACTTTTAGAAATGCTTCTGGTTTGCCAAATCGTGGCCAAGTGACAACGGCACGTGATATGGCGACACTGGGTTTGCGGATGCAGCGAGATTTTCCTCGATCGTACAAATATTTCTCTACCCGCCGCTTCTCTTATAAAGGCCGTCGGTATGGCAATCACAATAAATTGCTCGGTCGCGTAAATGGCGTTGATGGTATTAAAACTGGATACACACGTGCATCAGGCTTTAACCTGACATCTTCTGTCCGTCGTGGCCGCAAACGTATTGTTGCTGTTGTGATGGGTGGTCGTACGGGCGGCTCACGCAACCGTTATATGACCAAATTGATTGCAAAAATATTCAAGAATAAGCGCTTGACGAATTCTAGCCGAATTGCATCTTATGCAGGCCGCCCACCTGGGTTCACAGCCCCTAAGCGTAAAGTTCGGGTTGCTGTTGCAAAGAAGATCGTTCCTTTGCCAAGGCGTAAACCAAGAATGATTGTTGCTAATGTGCCGCCAATGCCGAAAATTATCAGCAAACCTGCTCGTGTGCTTAAACAACAAGACCGCTTGGTAAGCGCCGTGCCTGTTAAACCAGTTAGCGCAACGTTTAAGACGGCAGCTATTGTGGATGATATTCCTGATGAAATTTTTCAAGAGGATGTTGGATCAAAAGATGTTGTTAGAAGTGGCAAAACAAATATGGCCGTTAGTCAACCGCCAAAGTTTCGTAAATGGGTAAAAGCTGTGGCGAGAGTAAATGAAAAGCCACTGCCAGAAGTTGTTCATACGGCCTCTACGCCTACGCCAAAACGGAAGCCTGTAAAAGCCAACCCGCATGGTCGGACGTGGAATATTCAGATTGGTGCCTTCCCAACTAAGGCAAGTGCGAGCACTCGTTTGGTCAAAGCTGTTAAAAAAGCCCGCTCAAACCTTAGAGGAAAAGTCGCCTTCACAATGGAAGTGCGTAAAGGCAGTTCGAGCGTGTACCGTG
>JAMOMM010000004.1 GCA_027067085.1 Hyphomicrobiales bacterium | reverse complement strand
GAACAAACACTCCCGCAAACCGTTAAAATTTTTGTTATCGGTTTCGTTGTCCTCTCATTTGGGGCCAGTTTATCAGCACCCCTGTACAACATGTCTGATCGCATTTTTTCAAATTTTCATGAGCTAGTTCGGTAAACATGGACATCTCATTCCTCATTGATTTAATCAAGCCGTGGACCGTAGTGCTGGTCTTATCTATCGGCCGCCCATTTGGAATGATGATAACTTTTGTCGCTTTTTCTTGGGCCCAAGTCCAATCGGGTCCATTACTAATGGCCTTTGCCGTTTCAATCGCCTTACCCGTTTTTTCCCTATCAAGCCCAGAACTTCCTGACTTGATAGCTCAAGCCAGCACGCCAGTTGCTCTATTGCTGGTTAAAGAAATTCTCATTGGCGCACTCATTGGCTGGTTGGTTTCCCTACCACTTTCCACGGCTTCAGCAGCGGGAGATATTATCGATACCTATTGGGGCAACAGCAATGGCGGATCAGATCCAACAGGTGGCCAAATTACGGTGACGGCAAACTTATTTATGATAACATCTCTTGGCTTGTTTGCGAGCATTGGTGGCTTTTGGATTTTGACCAACCTGCTTTACGAAAGTTATGCTGCATGGCCCATGACTGCTGGAATTCCCAATATTAGTGCGGGGATGGCACCGATCATCGGCCTTGTTTCTACACTGATAAAAAGCGCGCTCGTTTTAGCCGCACCAATTTTGATTATTATGTTTTTATCAGATGTATTGTTTTTAGTTGCCGCAAAACTTGGTAAAAAAATCAACATCACATTCCTAACATCTCTCACCAAAACTTTGGCTGCGATCATTATGCTGCCGTTGTTTTCTTTCGTTTTCATTCAGGTTCAAAAAACCCGCTTTAGCGCTCTTCCAGACTTGAGCCATGTGATAAGGCAGTTTTTGCAATGAGTGATGAATCAGAAGAAAAAACCCTCCCGCCCTCCGAGCAAAAACTACGCAAGGCGCGTGAAAAAGGCCAAGTGGCAAACAGTGCCGATTTTGTAACCGCATTGATGGTGATGACTGGCGTTGTAATCATTTATTATTCAGCTCAATCCTTCATTGAATTATATAATGTGCTGTTTCTCCGCGCTCTTTCAATCATGAACAACCCAAGCCATGCTGACCTCGCAGCGCAACTGGTCATCTTGATAAAAGGCATGATGAGTTCGCTCGCCCCTCTCGGTCTCGTCTTAATTGTCGTGGCATTTATCGCAAATATTTTGTTTAAAAAGGGTATCCCTTTTTCAATGCATCCGATCATACCTGATTTCAAAAAAATCAGTCCGGGCAAAGGCCTAAAAAACATGTTCGCAATGAAGAACATGATTGAATTTGGCATCGCTTTATTTCGAGTTACCGTTTGGGTCGTTGCCTCAGTGTTCATTATTTATCTTTGGTATTCAGATCTAATCAACGCTCCAATTTGCGGCGCGGGTTGCCTAATTTCAGTGACCACCTCACTTGCTCAATCTTTATTTATCACCGCCAGTATATTGTTAATCGCATCGGGGTTAGCAGACATGCCAGTTCAAACCTCGCTGTTCAAAAAAGATCAAAAAATGAGCCGCAGCGAACAAAAGCGCGAGAATAAAGAAAGCCAAGGCTCGCCAGAAATCAAAAACGCTCGCCGGCAAATCAATCAAGAAGCGATTGCAGAAGACGAGCAAAATGTTGACACAACGCCAGGTTTGTTGATCTCAGGTGACGATTGTGTTGTCGAAATTCGCTACATAGCAGGCAAAACACCAGTGCCCGTTGTCATTGCCAAAGCTGAAGGTGCCGAAGCGCGTGCAATCTTGGAAAAAGCCCGCGCCGATGCCCGTGCCGTAGAATTTTTAGGAGACATTGCCAATGAAATTTTTGTCAAATCTGCGAAGAACCGACCCATTCTTCAAACCCATTTTAACGACGTTGCAGCCGCATTAGTAAAACATCAAATGATCGGATAATCAGCACAATACTGCCCCACACTAAGTATAATTACGTATGTGGTACAGGCATTGCAACGTAAATAATAAGTTAAACAAAACATTTACAACTGTTTCAAATTTAGAATGAAATACCCACTAATGGGGACTTAAAGAGGAGACTACCCGTGAATACTTATACAGCAGTTATGCTTTTCCCTGCCGACAATGGTCAAGCCCGTTTTCAATTCGACGCCGATGAAGGTTTTCTGAATGACCCACCTGCGCGAGTATTCGATTCTTTTTTAAACACTGTTGAAGGTTTGAACTTTCCAGCCGATGTCAAAGAGTGTGACATCAACACAGCCTACCACGATGCCCCAAGCCAGTCTGCAACCGCATCAGGCATCGCAACACTTCACAATGGTGGAAAATTACCTTTTGTTGCCGTTATTTATCAGAGCTGAACAAACCGATGAAAAATCAAACCACACAATCACAAACCGCTTTAGCTTCTGACATGACAGGTTCCCCGCATGGGCAACCCCCGATTGCCCAGCCATCGACAAGCGTTCTCATTATTGAGAGCCATGCAATGGTGCGCCAAGGTATGAAGGCATGCCTAGAAGAAGGTGGTAAGTGCAAGGTGGTTGCGCTTGCTGGGGATGGCTATGCGGGTTTGCTTGCAATCCGCAACCATT
This sequence comes from Hyphomicrobiales bacterium, assembly GCA_027067085.1. GTDB lineage: Bacteria > Pseudomonadota > Alphaproteobacteria > Rhizobiales > Aestuariivirgaceae > JALWJW01. The sequence continues at coordinate 2,065 of JAMOMM010000004.1, read as the reverse complement.
CTCCACAAGTGGTCGTTGTGAATTCAAAACTAAGTGGCATGGACACACTAGAAACAGTTCGCCGCATCAAATCAGTCGATGGCGCACCAAAAATCATTGTTTGCTATATGAACGCTGACCATCATTCAGTTCATGATTTTGTCGCGGCAGGTGTCCAAGGGTTTATCGGAGAAAATTCTGAGCCAAGCGAATTTTGCACCGCAATTGACGCTGTAAATGCCGGTGGAAATTACTTTACCCAAACCATCAGCACAATTTTATTTTCAACCAGAAAGAAACCTATTCAAACTGCAAATGTGTTTGATCTCACACAACGAGAATTAGAAATTTTAAATCTGATTGCTGATGGCATGAGCAACAAAGAAATTGCCCGCCATTTTGAACTAAGTGTACGAACAGTTGAAACCCATCGCCTGAACATCCGTCGAAAAACCGACGCCAGTAACTTGCGCGATCTCATTCAAATTGCCCGTGACTTAGGATTGCCAGATTCATCAGGTAGTACGGCCTGACGGCGAAAATTACTATGCAAGAAGGATATACCATGCACAGAATTATCAGCCAGATTTTTTCCAAAACAGCGCTAAAAGCTAAAACATCAATATCGAGTATTGTTACCATTCCCGCTATTGCTCTAGCTGTTTCTTTAACTGTTTCAGGTGCTCACGCAAATTCTCTTGCCAGTTTAAATCCTAGTTCTTTCAAACCATCCCTATCAATAGCCCCCATTTTAGCATCAGCAAAATCTGTGGTTATTATCAATCAGAAACTAGATTCACTTTTGTCAGACTTCGCCCACCGTGAAGGCTTGGCTCTCAAAATTAGCAAACGAATGAAAACACGGGTAAAATCAAAAACGTTACCTGGCGAACAAACACAGTTTCTCAATACCCTGGCAAAATATTACCCAATCGATTGGTACAAAATGGGTAACCAACTTTTCGTCAGCAAAAAAAAGGAACGCGTTACGCGAATGGTTTCCATTGGCTCCCTGTCACCAGAACGCATAAAAAAAGACATCGAGAACGTGATAACCAATACCGCGAGCTTTTCCTTTAGTAGTATTAAAGCCTCAAAATCAATCTTGCTTTCTGGGCCACCAACCTATGTTGCCCTTGTTGAACTCATCGTAAAAAACGCCCTAAAAAACAGTCAAAAAAAACGCAGTATTCGATTTTTCAAAGGTGGATTTGAAATGTCAAAATCATAAGAATATGGTTAAAAAACAGCAGAAAACAGCGCAATTTAACCAAAAATACGTAGACTGTAAGTACTCAGCACGGATATAAAAAACAACTTTAACATACTATGTTTGATCCTAGGCAAGAGCCTAATTTTAAAATTCGAATAACACAACAAAGGAGAAGAAAATGGCTGATGGTGACGTAGGTGGAGTAACCGATGCAGGCGGCTCCGCAACAATGGATGCTTCTATGAAAAAAATGGAAGATACATTCCAAAAAATTGCAGCGCAAAACTTGGACCTAACAACCAAGAAAGCTGCTTTGCAAATGTCAATCGACATTGCAAAAACAAAACCTCAATAAGACAACCCAATTCTGGCGCACGGCTTCCGTGCGCTGGATTTTTTCTAAAATTTAAAACCAAATCTATTTACAATTACCCTTCAGATCTAGTTGGAATAACGACATGGAACAACTTCAAAGCAATATGTCTTCAAACACATTTTCTTTCCATGACATGAATTTATCTAACCTTAAAGATCGCTGCGGATTAACTGTAAAAATTTCAGCTGGCGCGCACAGTGGTGCTCAATTATGCTTCCCCATTACCCATAAAGAGACAATTACCGTTGGCTCTTCCCCCCACGATGATGTCGTTTTGCTTGCATCTAAAGTTGCTGAAACACATTTCGCGATTAGTCCAGGTTCCTTTGCTGATAATCAGGTAACTATCATTGCGAAAAACAGTTCCGTTACTTTAAGCGATGGGCAACTATTGGGCGCAGCTCAATGGGCAAAGATGAGCCTGCCTTGCACAATTACATTTGGTGATACTGCAATACAATTAAGTCGAAACATCAGTACCGAAACAGTCAAAAAAA
>JAMOMM010000003.1 GCA_027067085.1 Hyphomicrobiales bacterium | reverse complement strand
CGTATAAAGTCTTCAAGCGGTAGGATCCAATCATGATCTTCATAAGCCCCATGCTTTGACCCCGTTACCAACCAACCATCTGCCTCACGAGGTGATTGTGGGAACTGTCCCTCAACCACACGATAGCTTTCAAATTCAAAATCATAACCATCTAAAAATTGCGCAAAAGCCAAGTCATATTCACCGTGCTTTTCAAGTAATTCTGGTGGGCAAAGACCCGTTTGTAAAATACCGACTTTCATAATCTTCCTACTGGTTTTAACTTTGCGCCTTTTTTCACTGCCAACAAACACAACCAATCATGTGCAATGTGAGCCGCAGCCAAAGCTGTAATTTCTGCGTGATCGTATGGTGGCGATACTTCGACCAAATCCATGCCAATTAAATTCAATTCGCCAAGGCCGCGAATAAGTTCAAGCGCTTGCCAACTGGCTAGTCCGCCCGTAACAGGGGTGCCAGTTCCCGGTGCAAAAGCAGGATCTAAACAATCAATATCAAACGAGATGTAAACAGGGGCATCACCAGCTCGCTGTTTAATTACTTTTAGTGTTTCATCAACACCATTTCGGTGCACCCAAGGGGCAGAAAGAATTTCAAACCCATAATCTGTATCATTGTAAGTACGCAAACCAATCTGTGTGGACTTAGAAACATCAATAATCCCTTCATCTACACCACGCGCAAACATGGTGCCATGATCGAGTGCTTGTCCACTAACTAACGCTTCATCTGGTCCCTCATCTGGCCAAGTGTCGCAATGAGCATCAAATTGAATGAGCGCCACGGGGCCATATTTTTTTGCATGCGCTTTAATCAACGGGTACGCCACAAAGTGGTCACCCCCAAAAGTCAACATTTTGGTATCCGTTGAAATAATGCGATCTGCATGATCTGTGATCGTTTTGATAATGCTTTGCGGATAATGTGGGTCTAAATGACAATCACCAAAATCAATCACGCTTAGCGTGTCAAATGGGTCAAAGCCAAAAGGAAAGGCTTTTAGTTCTGCCAATTGCACCGATGCTTGACGAATAGCACGCGGGCCAAGACGCGCGCCCGGGCGATACGTCACCGCACAATCATACGGCACACCACTAACCGCCACATCAACGCCACTAAGGTCTCGTGAATATTTGCGCCGCAAGAAACTTAATGCGCCACCATAAGTCATTTCATGCCAACGCTCATTAGGGCTTTGCATCCGAAAGGCTTGATCGCCTTTTTTATGGCCATTTTTTTGAGACATTTAATATCCTTTTTCGGGCTTCATTTTGGTTGCTGCAACGAGCACACCAAGAGCCACAATGACGATAATGATCGTCGCTAAGGCGTTTATATCAGGGCTAACACCAAGCCGTACTTTTGAGAAAATCACCATTGGCAAGGTCGAGGCACCCGGTCCCGAAACAAAGCTGGCAATAACCAAATCATCAAGAGATAAAGTAAACGATAAAAGCCAGCCTGAAACCAACGCGGGTGATATGACAGGCAATGTTATATCGAAAAACACCCGAACAGGTTTAGCCCCCAAATCAAGCGCTGCTTCTTCTAAGCTTTCATCCATATCGCCAAGGCGCGACTGAACCACCACCGCCACATAGGCCATACAAAAAGTTGTGTGGGCAATGATGATTGTTGTCAGGCCACGACCTGCTGGCCAACCAAATAACGATTCCATCGAGATAAATAGCAATAACAATGATAAACCAATAATGACATCAGGCATCACCAATGGTGCTGTAATCATACCGCTCAATAAATTTTTGCCTAAGAACCGCCGAAATCTAACCAATACATAGGCTGCGAGTGTCCCCAAAATAATTGCAAGAGAGGCGCTAATGAAGGCGATTTTTAAACTGATCCAAGCAGCACCAAGAATTTGCGGGTCTTGAAATAACTTCACATACCATTTGGTAGAGAAGCCAGCCCATACCGTTACCAATTTAGATTCGTTAAAACTAAAAATAATCAACGAAACAATTGGCGCATATAAAAATGCAAAACCTAACACCGTGGCAACAGATGAAAATGAAAAAGACTTTCTCATGCGCCCTCCTCGTGCGATGCATTTTGCGCATTTCGCAGCAACATGATCGGGATCACCAATAGAACCAACATCACAATGGCCACTGCTGAGGCAACTGGCCAATCACGGTTAGAGAAAAACTCATTCCACAACACTTTGCCAATCATCAACGTGTCTGGCCCTCCCAGTAAAGCTGGAATAACAAACTCTCCAACCACTGGAATAAACACCAGCATCGAGCCGGCAATAATACCAGGAACGGAAAGCGGCAAGGTGATTTTAAAAAATGTCGTTAAAGAATTTGCACCCAAATCATTGGAAGCTTCAAGCAGCGACTGATCCAGCTTTACCAAATTGGTAAATAGCGGCAAAACCATAAAAGGCAAGTAGGTATACACAATGGCCACATAAACTGCAAAATCGGTTTGCATCATCACAAATGGTTCATTGGTGATGCCCAACCACATCAAAACATTATTGATAATGCCATTGGTTTTCAAAATGCCAATCCACGCATAAACCCGTAACAAAAATGATGTCCAAAACGGCAAAATAATCAACATCAGCAAAACATTTCTACGACGCAATGGCGAGCGTGCAATGTAGTACGCCATTGGATAGGCAACCAGTAAAGTAATGAGCGTCGATACGAAAGCAATTTTGATCGATGACCAATAAGCGCTTATATAAAGGCTGTCCTCCAACAAATACCCATAGTTGGCGATAACCAGTTTAATTTGCACAACACCATTTTCAGCAAAGGTAAACAATTGAGAATAAGGTGGGCGCGCAATAATGGCCTCGGCGAAAGAAATTTTAAACACCACGGCAAACGGGATCAAAAAGAATACCATCAACCACCAAAACGGGATAGCGATCACCAGCGTACGGCCACGCCGCTTAAACCAGCCTAGCAATCCTTGTTGAGGTTTATGTCCCATGGTTTTGCTCATTGGGTTAACACAACTCCCGCCGTATCTTCCCAGCTCACATAAACCTTATCATCCCAAGTAATTTCATCTTCATCATGGCGCAAACGGTTCGATTTCGTAATACGCACAACTTTGCCACTCTCAAGTTTAATCCGATATACTGAAAGATTGCCTTGATAGGCAATTTCATCGACAATACCGCTTATCCAGTTAAATTTTGCTAGCTTCGTTTTGTGTGGTTTTTTATGCGTCACGGTCATTTTTTCAGGTCGGATTGCAAACCACAGTTTTTGATTTTCCGTACAACTCACCCCGTGCGAAACATGGATTTCACAATTTGCGTCTTCAGATTTAATGCGCACATAATCAATGGCATCATCACTTACTCGGCCTTCAAAAATATTAACTGAGCCAATGAAGTCCGCCACAAACCGCGATTGGGGAAATTCATAAACTTCGCGCGGCTCACCAACCTGAACAATTTCACCCTCATTCATCACCCCAATACGAGTGGACAAGGTCATGGCTTCTTCTTGATCGTGGGTCACCACGATAAACGTGACCCCAAGGCTTTCTTGAATATTAATCAATTCAAATTGAGTTTCTTCACGTAACTTTTTATCAAGCGCCCCTAATGGCTCATCAAGCAAAAGCAGTTTTGGCCGCTTAATCAAAGACCTCGCCAACGCCACCCGTTGACGTTGCCCACCTGATAATTGATCTGGTTTACGTTTACCAAAATCTTCTAGTTGAACAAGTTTCAGCATTTCATTGACTTGGCTATAGGCGTCATTTTTTGAAACCCCATCACGTAACAAGCCATACGCAACATTTTTTTCAACGCTCATATGTGGAAACAGCGCATAAGATTGAAACATCATATTAGTGGGGCGATCAAACGGGGCAACGCCTGACATATCTTGCCCGTCAATCTCAATTTTACCGCTGGTCGGTGCTTCAAACCCTGCAAGCATACGCAACAATGTAGACTTACCACAACCAGAACCACCAAGCAGGCAGAACAGTTCTTCGCGGTAAATTTCAAGGCTGACATTATCAACAGCTGTGAAATCACCAAATTTTTTAGTCAAATTACTAATTTTAATAAATGGTTCTTGATCGTGAGTGATCCACGGTTTTGCACCGTTGGCTATTGCACCACTTACTTTAGATTGGGGATTTGTTGCCATGGTATTGCCTCAAAACTATTACCCTGCCTCCAACTTAGAAGCAGGGTATTGTTGCAATTATTTACCTGTTTTAATTTTCGTCCATAGACGTGTAATCACGCGATCAGTACGCTTTTTATAAACTTTGGCCCCCCAAAGCTTCGCGCTCACTTCTTTCGTTGGGAAAATGCCGCTGTCATCTTTAATTTCTTGCTCAACCATCGGCAGTGAAGCTTTATTACCGTTTGCGTACCAAACATAGTTGGTAATATCAGCTGTAATTTGAGCATCCATCACAAAGTTAATAAATGCATGTGCTGCATCTTTATTTTTAGAATCCACAGGGATCGCCATCATATCAAACCATTGCAAGGCACCTTGTTTCGGAATTGAGTAACCAATTTCAACGCCTTTTTTAGCTTCGCTCGCACGATCACGTGCTTGAAATACATCACCAGACCAGCCCACAGATACGCAAATATCACCATTAGCTAGATCTGAAATATATTGAGACGAATGAAAATAGCGAACAAACGGTCGGATTTTCTCTAGCAATGCAGCGCCTTTTTCCAAGTC
>JAMOMM010000002.1 GCA_027067085.1 Hyphomicrobiales bacterium | reverse complement strand
CCAGTGTCGGCTGCAAATGCACTTTCAATAACAGCGTCTTTTGAGAAATAGCCCGCGGTTAACGGGAACCCTGTTAGAGCCAAGGTGCCAACAACCATCATCCAGTAGGTTTTTTTCAAGTGAGGCGCTAAACCGCCCATTTTACGCATATCTTGTTCATTTGACATCGCGTGAATAACCGAGCCAGACCCTAAGAATAATAACGCTTTAAAGAATGCATGGGTAAACAGGTGGAAAATTCCAACACCGTAGGCACCAACGCCCATGGCAACAAACATATAGCCGAGTTGCGAACACGTTGAATACGCAATAACGCGTTTAATGTCGTTTTGAACCAAGCCAACAGTTGCGGCAAAGAACGCTGTTATAGCGCCAATGATAACGATGAATGTTTGCGCTGCTGGTGCCACCTCAAAGAACGGTGACATACGCGCGACAAGAAATACGCCAGCTGTCACCATGGTTGCAGCGTGAATAAGCGCCGAAACAGGTGTCGGGCCTTCCATCGCATCAGGCAACCATGTGTGCAATAGGAATTGAGCCGATTTGCCCATTGCGCCCATAAACAACAACATTGCCAAAACCGTCATAGTATCCCAGTCAGCCCATAGGAAATGGATCGTTTTTCCAGACTGTTCGCCAGCTGCATTAAAGATGGTATCGAACTCAATTGAACCGAAAACTTTGTAGGTTGCGAAAATACCAAGAGCAAACCCAAAGTCACCGACACGGTTGACGACGAAAGCCTTAATCGCGGCCGCATTGGCAGATGGTTTAGTGTACCAAAAACCAATCAATAGATATGATGCCAGGCCGACACCTTCCCAGCCAAAGAACATTTGCAAAAGGTTATCTGCTGTAACCAGCATCAACATTGAAAAGGTGAACAATGACAAATAGGCAAAGAAACGTGGTTGGTGCGGGTCGTGGCTCATATAGCCATTAGAATAAACGTGCACCAATGATGAAACAGTATTAACCACCACAAACATGACGGCGGTTAAGGTATCTACCCGCAGCGTCCAATCAGCTGCAAACGTGCCAGAATGAATCCAATTTAACACTTCAACTTTATAAGTGCTTCCGCCAACGGCTACGTCAAAGAATACAATCCAAGATAAAGCTGCCACAATCAACATAAACAAAGTTGTTAGTTTGGCGGGCCAAGTTGGACCGTCATAATGATGATGTTCTGCTTCATACTCGCCACTAGCTGGTTCTTGTTTGCCAATTTTGGCTAAAACATAAGTACCGCCAAAGCCAGCGATTAAAGCGCCTATCAGAGGTAGAAAGACAATGAGTTTGATTAAAGTTTCCAACGCCCTTAGCCCTTCATCATTTTAATATCTTCCACCGCGATTGTGTCGCGGTTACGGAAGTATGTTACAAGAATTGCCAACCCGATGGCAGCTTCAGCTGCGGCCACTGTAAGCACAAACAGTGCAAAAACCTGCCCAACCATGTCGTTCAAAAAGGAAGAAAAAGCGACAAGATTGATATTCACGGCAAGCAGCATCAATTCGATAGACATCAAAATAATGATGACGTTTTTACGGTTCAGGAAAATACCGAAAATTCCGATCGTAAACAGGATCGCTGCAACGGTTAAATAATGTCCAAGTCCGATGGTCATGATTTTTGTCCTTTAAGGCTCGTCTTTTCTATAGTCACTTTTAAAGTCACGTCTAAAGTCCTTGGCCTGGTTTAACGTCTTTGATCTCAATTGCCGTTTTTGGATTACGCGCAACTTGATCTGCAATATTTTGGCGTTTTACATTTGGTTTATGGCGCAGTGTCAGAACAATTGCCCCGATCATCGCAACCAACAAAACCATGCCAGCAGCTTGGAAAAAGTAGATGTATTTGGTGTAGATCAGTAAGCCCAGCGCTTCGGTGTTGGTGACATCACCAGTTGGTATGGGCGAGACAATCAGCTTCATGGCTTCTGGCGCAATTGTCCATGAACCGTAAACCAGCACCATTTCTGCCAACAATAAAGCACCAACGGCCATGCCGATTGGCATGTAATTCAAAAAGCCTTCGCGCATTTTTGCAACATCAATATCAAGCATCATCACAACGAATAAGAACAGCACCGCGACTGCGCCAACATAAACAACCAGCAAAATCATAGCTAAAAATTCAGCCCCAAGAAGGACGAACAAGCCTGAAGCGTTGACAAAGGTCAAAATCAAAAACAATACGGAATGCACTGGATTGCGGGCGAAAATCACCATGATGGCCGAGCCTATGGCCAAGGTAGCGAATAAGTAAAAGAACATAGCTGCGAATGTCATATTATAGCTCCCTTACCGATATTTCGCATCAGCAACGATATTGGCAGCGATTTCACGCTCCCAGCGATCGCCGTTTGATAAGAGTTTATCTTTATTATAGAAAAGCTCTTCGCGGGTTTCAGTTGCAAATTCAAAATTTGGTCCCTCAACAATTGCTTCAACTGGGCATGCTTCCTGGCACAAGCCGCAGTAAATACACTTTGTCATATCGATGTCATATCGAGTGGTGCGGCGGGTGCCGTCATTGGCACGTGGGCCAGCTTCGATAGTAATGGCTTGAGCGGGGCAAACTGCTTCACACAATTTACAGGCGATGCACCGCTCTTGTCCGTTTGGATAGCGGCGTAGCGCATGTTCGCCACGAAAACGCGGTGACAACGGGCCTTTTTCAAAAGGATAGTTGATCGTTGCTTTTGGCTTGAAGAAATATTTCATTGCCAAGAAAAACGCCGCGACGAATTCCAATAAGAATAATGACTTTATGGTCTGTGCCACACGCATGTTCAGCCCTGCCTTATCTGTAAATTGCGCCGAGTATCAAGTCGCCCAAAAGCAACCCCAACACTGGCAGAAGAACTAATGTAAGAACCTTCACCAATAGCAAGTACAGATTGGGATCTCGCCCATGACTGCCCGTAACTTTGGCTTTTTCGTGAGCTTTGCGCGCGGCGGGATAAATCGCTTTGTTGTAAATCCCAAAGGCTATCAATCCTGCACCCAACATGACGAACAAGCCTGCTAAACTGAATAGTGAAATTGAAAATTGCACTTTCGCTCTTTCTCTTAATTCTAATCATTATGGTGCCCACCCGAAGTACAAAAGAGCACCAGCTGTTACCACAACCCAGAACAATGAGATTGGCAAAAACACTTTCCAGCCCAAACGCATCAATTGGTCATAACGGTAACGCGGTACGAACGCTTTGACCATGGCGAACATGAAGAACACAGCGCAGAACTTAATCAGGAACCAGATAACACCCGGGATCCAGTTAAACGGCGCAATGTCAATTGGTGGCAACCAGCCGCCAAGGAACAAAATTGTTGTCATGGCGCACATCAAGGTGATGGCCACATATTCGCCCAACATAAACAGCAAATAAGGTGTTGAAGAATATTCAACCATGAAACCAGCAACCAGCTCTGACTCAGCTTCGGGTAAATCAAACGGAGGACGGTTGGTTTCAGCTAGTGCTGAAATAAAGAAGATGATGAACATTGGGAATAATGGCAACCAATACCAATCAAGGAACGATTGCGGCATGCCCATATTTGTACCAAGCCCTGTTGCTTGGCTCATCACGATTTCGGTCAAATTCAAGGAACCTGCACATAGTAGAACAGTGATAATAACAAAGCCGATGGAAACTTCATAAGACACCATTTGAGCAGCTGATCGTAACGCGCCAAGGAATGGGTATTTAGAGTTGGAAGCCCAACCACCTAAAATAACACCGAAAACTTCAAGTGATGAAATTGCAAATACAAACAAAATACCAACGTTCAGATTTGCCACAGCCCAACCCGCGCTAACGGGAATAACTGCCCAAGTGCTTAGCGCCAAAATAGAGCTAACCAACGGGGCCATCAAGAAAATTACTTTGTTTGATCCATCTGGAATGATTACTTCTTTGGTGACAAATTTGAGCATGTCGGCAAATGATTGCAACAAGCCAAAGGCACCAACGACGTTGGGTCCGCGACGAATTTGAACCGCCGCCCAGATTTTACGATCCGCGTAAATCAAATACGCAATGAGAACCAAAAGCACCACTAAGATTGCAACACTGTGCAATGCGATAAGGGCGAGAGTTATGAGTAATTCAATCATCAGTTTGCCCTATTCCGCCGCCTGCAAGTCAGTTTTTTTATAGCCGTTTTTACGTAATTCTGAACATTCATGCATGACTTTTGATGCTCTTGTAATCGGGTTAGTCAGGTAAAAATCTTTTACGATATTCACAAATGCACCTTTACGCGGTTTGCGTTTTGATTTCGCAAGCGTTTCAAGGCCCTTTGTCGAATTGGTCGTTACATTGTCGAGTTGTGCCAATTGTGGTGCGGCCTCAAACATTTTAGCGCGCAATTGCTCAACGCTATCAAAGCTAAGCGTTTTGCCCAATTTGTCAGACAAGGCGCGCAATATCGCCCAGTCTTCTTTGGCCTGGCCTGGCGGGAACGCTGCACGCACTGTCATTTGAGCGCGGCCTTCCGTATTGGCATAAATAGCTGATTTTTCCGTATAGGCTGCCGCTGGCAAAATAACATCGGCGCGATGTGCCCCGCGATCGCCGTGCGAACCTTGGTAAATGACAAAGGGGCCACCATCGCTTGTTGCTGCGATGTCAATTTCATCAGCACCAAGATTAAACAACACATCAACGCCACCCTTAATCATTGCAGCGGCATCCAATCCGTCT
>JAMOMM010000001.1 GCA_027067085.1 Hyphomicrobiales bacterium | reverse complement strand
TCATTTCTATCTCCCATTTTTCATTTTTTTGTTTATTTTTTCAGTTAAGAACTTACGTGTAAAAAACCTAACAGGTCAAGTGTCCTTGCCTGTGTTTTCTGCCGAGGGCCCCCGCCACATACCATGGTACTCATCATTTGGGCGCATATCTACCGCCGTTGCCACGCGATTTGTCATGTTAAAAAAGCCAATAACATTGGCAATATCCCAAATGTCTCGGTCACTAAAACCTGCATCTCGCAGCTCTTGTCGGTCCTCTTCAACAATTGAGTGAGGACTTTCTGTCAACAAATTTGCAAAATTTAGCATGGCTAAATGGCGCTCTGACAAATCGGCAACGCGAAAATTCATTACGATCTCTTCACCCAGTTGAGGGTTTCCTGAAAGTTGACGAACCGCTGCACCGTGGGCGGTCAAACAATAAAAGCAGTGGTTCACGCTTGATGTTGCAACAGCCAGCATCTCACGTTCCAATTTACTTAAACCAGATGGACCCAGCATTAGGTCATTATACATATCGCTAAACGCCTGAAACTTATCAGGGTGAAAGCTGTAGGCTTTTAGAACGTTGGGAATCATACCCAGCTTCTCATCGCAAACTTTAAGGTACTTTTCTTGGGACTGCGTAAGCGGGCCTTCTTGGGCCAGATCAAGAGCAATACCTCTATCTTTAGATTCAATCATTATAACCCCTTTCAAATTTACATTTTTCAAACTTACACGCATTTTTTTCGCAGCAAAGCAAAATCAACGCTTAGGTATTCTTCAACTTTCGTTGTATGGTGAATTGTCGCACCGCCACTACAAAATGTCATACAGACAAGGCACTGACGGAAAACAATTTTTAAAGAAAAACAAACGCACCGTACAAACTTGCGATACAGGGAGAAATTAAATGTCTTCGCAAAAAGCTTCAAAAAATTCTGTAACAAAACGTCAAAATGAATTCAATTCCGTCTTAAAAAAACTAAACCCCTCAAAAACCACCTTAGATTTAGCTCAACTTTTATGGCAGTACGTTCCGCTAGAAGATTTGCTCGCATTTTCAGCGACCGAGCAAGCTTTACTGACCATACAAACCAGCGAGCACATCGCGACCCGAAAACCTGGCCAGGCTAAGGTCAATTTATACAATGTTAAAGATAGTGATGACCACCTAAGCCAAGTTACAATCGTTGAAATCATCAATGATGATATGCCATTTATTTTCGATTCGATCGTAGCGCTTATGTCGGAAACAGAAAATCACGTTTGCCTCATTGCCCACCCGATAATTTCTTTAGAACGCGCACCAGGTGGAATGCTGCGCCAAATCGCGACCCAAACAACCACAAGTTCCGAATTTGTCCGCGAAAGCCTCATGCACATTCATATAGAACGTATTGAGGAAAAGTCTGCACTAGATGCATTGCGCGATGAGATCATTGAAACCTTAAAAGATGTCCGCTCAGCCGTTCTTGACTGGCAAGCCATGCAGTCACGCATTCGCTCAGCCATTAAAGAGTACCAAGAAAATCCACCACCCGTGCCTGTTGTAGAACTAACTGAATCTACCGCCTTTTTAGATTGGCTTTTAGACAATCACTTCACCATTTTGGGTATCCGCGATTATGTTTTCAAAGGGGGCTCAGAAAAAGGGGCCTTATCTCCAATTGAAAAATCAGGCCTTGGCGTGCTGAGAAATCCAAAGCGCAAGGTGTTATCTAGAAACTCAACCACAGAGTCCATCACCCCAAAAATTCGCAATTTCCTTCGCCAACCCTCCCCCTTAATCATTACAAAATCAGATGCCATTTCGAAAATTCACCGCCGCACTGAGATGGATTATATCGGTATTAAACAATTTGATGCTGATGGAGAATTGAGCGGAGAAACCCGCATTGTTGGCCTGTTTACTTCAACAGCTTACACGAGTTCGCCACGTTACATCCCGCTTATCCGTCGCAAAATCGAAGCGGTTATCAATCTTTCTGGCCATAGCCAACAAAGTCATTCAGGCAAAGGAATGTTGAATGTTCTCGAAACATTTCCTCGCGACGAGTTGTTTCAAATGGACATAGATGCCCTACACACAATGACCGAAGGCATCATAAACTTAGAAGAACGCCCTAAGCCAAAAATCTTTGTACGCCCCGACCGCTTCGATCGTTTTGTGTCGGCTTATGTTTACATTCCCCGTGATCGGTTCAACTCATCCATTCGATCCAAAGTCGGCAAGCACTTAGCCAAAGCCTATAATGGGCGCATAACACGTTTTTCTCCGTTTTTTAGCGATACTCCGCTTGTGCGGGTGCACTTTATTATTTCACGAAATCCTGGCGATGCACTGACACCAGACTTAGATGAACTAGAAAATATCATCACCAATGAAATTCGTACATGGAGCGACCGCCTTGGCGATGCATTGATTGAAAGTTACAAACCAAAACAAGCCACCATATTAAAGCGCAAATATAACGGTGCTTTTTCTGCTGGTTATGAAGACGCGTTCACACCTTTTTCTGCCTTATACGATGTAAAAGAAATTGAAGAATTACAAGACACCTGCAATATTGGCGTCCACTTCTTCAATATTTTGCGCGAAGCCTCTAACCGTTGCCGGGTAAAACTTTATCACTACGACAATCCGATTTCGTTAAGCGCACGCTTGCCTATTTTAGAAAACATGGGATTGCGCGCCACAGAGGAAAGCACCTTTACCGCCTCACCAAATGTTAGGATAACTCAAACCAACCCAACAGTTTTCATTCATGAAGTCACCTTACAATCCAATGATGACAGCGACATTGACATCACCAATTTGGCCCATAAATTAGAAGAATGCTTCATGGCTGTATGGGTGCGCCAAGCTGAAAATGATCGCTTTAACGCACTGGTTCTTAAAGCGGGGTTTGATTGGCGCGATGCCGCATTGTTGCGAGCCATCGGAAAATACCTGCGCCAAGTTGGCGTTGCCTATTCTACTGATTACATAGCCGCAACATTGGTCAAGCATGGCTCGATAGCCAAACGCTTGTTAGATATTTTTTACATCCGGTTTGATGTCAATTACAAAACCAAGAGCGGCAAAATTGCCACCAAAGCAGAACGCCGACCGCTCACCTCAAAAATGGCATCAGACATCGCCAGTGATTTACTTGATGTACCAAGCCTTGATGAAGATCAGATTGTTCGAAAGTATCTTAATGTCATCAGGTCAATCAATCGCACCAACTTTTTCCAACTGAAAGACGGTGGCGGTCTGCCTGACACAATTTCATTCAAAATCCATTCGGCCGATATTGAAGACCTTCCTGCACCAAAACCATTTGCAGAAATTTTCGTCTATTCACCAGATGTTGAAGGCATTCACTTGCGCGGCGGAAAAATTGCCCGCGGTGGTTTGCGCTGGTCAGACAGAGCTGAAGATTTTCGCACGGAAGTTTTAGGTCTCGCCAAAGCTCAAAACGTCAAAAATGCAGTCATTGTACCTGTTGGCTCAAAAGGCGGATTTTACCCTAAAAATATGCCTGATAACGGCACCCGCGAAGAAATCTTTGCCGAAGGCATTCGCACCTACAAAATGTTCATCAATGCACTACTTGATTTAACCGACAATTTAGACGGCGAGAAAGTCATCCCGCCAAAAAATGTTTTACGCAATGATGACGACGATCCATATCTCGTTGTTGCCGCCGACAAAGGCACCGCAACATTTTCTGATACTGCCAATGGTCTTGCCCAAGAGCACGGGTTTTGGCTTGATGATGCCTTCGCATCAGGCGGATCTGCAGGCTATGACCACAAAAAAATGGGCATTACCGCTCGCGGTGGTTGGGAAGCGGTTAAACGCCATTTCCGTGAGATGGACCTTGATTGCCAAAGCCAGCCGTTTACCGCAATTGGTGTCGGTGATATGTCTGGCGATGTTTTCGGCAACGGTATGTTACTATCAAAACAAACCAAATTGTTAGCCGCCTTTGACCATCGCGACATCTTTATAGATCCAGACCCTGATTGCGCGGTTTCTTATAAAGAGCGCAAACGCCTGTTCAATAAAGAACGTTCTAGCTGGCAAGACTACGATCAAAAACTAATGAGTAAAGGTGGTGGTGTTTTTTCTCGCCAACTAAAAGCCATTCCTCTCTCAAAACAAATGCGTGACATGCTCGGATTAACGGGAAAAACTGCGACACCAAATCAATTGATCCAAGCCGTTTTAAAATCCAAAGCAGACCTTTTATGGTTTGGCGGTATCGGCACATATGTACGGGCAAATTTGGAAAATAATGCCGATGTCGGAGACAGAGCCAACGATCAAATTCGCGTTTCAGCCACAGAGCTAAATGTTAAAATGATTGGAGAAGGCGCAAACCTTGGCATCACCCAAAAAGCCCGTATTGAATTTGCCATGGCTGGAGGAAAAATCAATACCGATGCAATCGACAATTCAGCTGGTGTAAATTCATCTGATGTGGAAGTGAACTTTAAGATCGCCTTTGGTGCTGCTGAAAAAGCTGGTAAAATTAAACGCGCTGGTCGTGATAAAATTTTGGCAAGCATGACTGATGATGTTGCAGAACTCGTATTGCGCAACAATTATTTACAAACACTATGCCTATCCATGTGTCAGGCCCGATCAACTTCTGAGTTTGGTTATACCAAACGTTTAATGACGACAATGGAAGAGCAAGGCTTGCTTGATCGCAAACTGGAAGACCTTCCCGATGGCACAACTTTGGCCGACAGAGAGGCAA